>NZ_JACVUD010000021.1:0-52307 GCF_016624905.1 Stenotrophomonas sp. S49
CCCCCCCCCCCCCCCCCCCCCCCCCCCCCCCCCCCCCCCCCCCCCCGGGGCCCGGGCCCCCCCCCCCGGCGGCCTTTCGCCCCGACAACAGGACGGTTCAATGAGTTACGACATGATGGTCTTCGAGGCCAGCGCGGCGCCACGCGAGGCGGCGGCCTTCATCGCCTGGTTCGAGAAGCAGGTGCAATGGGGCGAGAAGCACGAGTACGACGACCCGGCGGTCAGCAGCCCGGCGCTGCAGGCCTGGTTTGCGGACATGGCGCGGGAGTTCCCGCCGATGAACGGCCCGCTGAGCAACGATGATGACGACCGCGCCGAAGTGACTGATTACAGCATCGGCCGGCAGGTGATCTACGGTGCCTTCGCCTACTCGGTGGCCGAGCGCGCGCATGGCCGCGTGCAGGACCTGGCCGAGCAGCACGGCGTGGGCTTCTTCGATCTCAGCGCCGATGAAGCCGCGATCGTCTTCCCCGATGGCCTGGTGCTGATCGCGGAATGAACGTGGCGGCAGGGCGGCGCCCTGCACCGGCCGAATCAACATCATCGTCATCGGCGCAATGGGGTCAGAGCCCTTTCCCTGTGGCAAAGGGATCCGACCCCGCCTTGGTAGATCCACGCCATGCGTGGATGCGCTTGTAGAGTCGAGCCATGCTCGACTCAGATCCATCAGCCGAGCATGGCTCGGCTCTACAGGGTATGCGCCGGCGCAACCCCGGTCATGCGCCCAGCCGCCAGGCCAGGCCGCCCAGGCGGCTGGCGTGGCGCTTCAGCGCCGCCACCAGCACGTCTTCGCTGCCGGCCAGGTGCAGGCGCTGGCGGGCGCGGGTCAGGCCGGTGTAGACCAGTTCGCGCGAGAGCACGCGGCTGTCCTGCCGCGGCAACTGCAGCCAGACCTCATCGAATTCCGAGCCCTGTGCCTTGTGCACCGTCATCGCGAAGGCGCTTTCGTGCGCCGGCAGTGCGGCCGGATGGAAGGCGCGGGGCTGGTCGAGCGTGTCGCCGGGGAACCAGGCCGCCATCGCGCCCTGCGGGTCGCGCAGGCAGATGCCGATATCACCGTTGAACAGCCGGTGCCGATAGCTGTTTTCGGTGATCAGCAGCAGACGGCCCTGGAAGTAGCCGGGCGTGTTGCCGGCCAGCAGCTGTTCAATGCGGCTGTTGAGACCGCGCGCGCCCTGCGGGCCTTCGCGCAGCGCGGTGAGCACGCGCAGGCGACCGGCCTGCTGCAGCGCGCGGCCGGGGTCGGCGGCGTCGGCCAGCGCGCGCCAGTGTGACAGCAGGTGCTCGCGTTGGCCGCGCAGCGGATCGGCATCGTGTTCGTGGAAGCTGACGCCCGACAGGCTGCCGTCGCGCAGCAGCGACAACGCGGTGCAGGCATCGCCCTCGCGCACGGCCTGGGCCAGCGGTGCCAGCTGCAGCGCATCACTCTGCCGATAGCCGCGCTGCAACTGCACGCGGCGGCCGGCGAAGGCGCTTGGCGGCGCCTGCGGCTGCAGGGTGGGCGCGGCCAGCAGGCCGTGCAGGGCCTGCGCGTCGTCGGCACGGGTGCCGCTGCCATCACCACTGGCGCGCAGGATCGCGCTGAGCACATCGCCGGCTTCCACCGAGGGCAACTGGTCCGGATCGCCCAGCAGGATCAACCGCGTACCGCTGGCAATGGCATCGACCAGCTTGGCCATCAGCGGCAGATCGATCATCGAGGCTTCGTCCACCACCACTACATCCACCGGCAGCGGATTGTCGGCGTGGTGGCGGAAGCGCGGCGAATCGGGAATGACGCCGAGCAGGCGATGCAGGGTCGTGCCGGTGCTCGGCAATGCCGCACACAGCGCCGGGTCCAGCCCTGCTTCCTGCAGCCGCTGCACGGCCAGGCGCAGGCTTTCGGCCATGCGCTCGGCGGCACGCCCGGTGGGCGCGGCCAGGGCCACCTGAGGTGCCGGTTGCCCCGCCTGCAGGGCCTGCGCGGCCAGCAGCAGCAACAGGCGGGCGATGGTGGTGGTCTTGCCGGTACCTGGGCCGCCGGTGACCAACGCCAGCGGGTGGCGCAGGGTCACCCCGGCCGCACGTGCCTGGTGGTCTTCCTGCGTGGCGGCGGCGGGGAACAGACGCGCGAACAAGGGCGCCAGCGCGGCCATGTCCGGCGCCGGCAGCGGGTGCCGGCCGATGCGCTGCAGCCCGGCGGCCAGCTGCCGCTCGTATTCGCGGTAGCGGCGCAGGTACAGCAGGCCGTTTTCCAGCACCAGCGGAGCCTCATCGGCAGCGGCATCCGGGTCATCGGGCTGTGCCACCCAGGGCGAGGCCTGCAGCTGGGCCAGCCACTGCGGCGGCGGCGGCCACGCGGTCACACCCTCGATCAGGCGACCGGGCTGCGCCGGATCGAAACCGGCATGGCCCTGCGATACCGCCAGCGAGGCCAGCGCCGCAGCCACCGCCACGGCATCGGGCGTATCGTCGCGCAACCGCACCAGGCTGGTGGCCAGGGCATGGTCGAGCGTTCGCAGGTGGCGGCCCACGTACAGCTGTTTCAGCAGGCTGGTGCTCATGCGCTGGCTCCGATGGCACGCGCGGCCAGTGCGGCATGGGCGGCGTCGCCACCGGCAAACAGCGCGTCCAACCCATGCACCAGCTCCGGTGCGAAGCGGTCGACATGGACCCCGTTGCCATTGCCGTCCAGGCCGCGGCAGAACAGGTAGCGGATGCCGCCCATGTCACGCGCGTAGTCGTAGGCGCGGCCCAGGCGGAAGCGCAGCCAGCGGTGCAGGGCCACGGTGTAGATCAGCGCCTGCAGGTCATATTCGCTGTGGCGCATGGCGATCTGCAGCAGGTCCGGACTGTAGCCCGGCAATCGATTGGATTTGTAGTCGAGCACGTACCAGCGCCCATCGCGCACATAGGTCAGGTCGATCTTGCCGGTCATCAGCCCTTCCAGCCTGCGGCGCAGGCCGAAGCCACGGCGTGCGCTGGCAATGCCATGGGCGTGCAGCAGCTGCAGCAGCGCCGGCACACTGGTCGGTTCAATGGCGAAGTGGAACTCGATTTCTGCGCGGCGTTCGCCCTGGCCCAGGCTGTGCAGGGCACCACCCTCGGGAAGGCCAACGGTGAGCGTGTGGCCCACCAGCGGCACCAGCACGGCCACGCCATCGTCCAGGTCCTGATCGGCATAGCCTTCATCGTGCAGCGCCTTGCGCAGCAGCGCGGCCTGCCCTTCGGGCGCGGGCTGGTCTGGCGTCCAGCTACCCCACGCAGCGAAATCGACGTTTTCCAGCGCCTCATGCAGCACGTTGCCAAAACGACTGCCCATGAAGCGCGGGTCCGGCGGCACGCTATCGGCATCGACGGCGGCCGCTTCGGGTAGAGCCGGTTCCAGCGGCAGTTCGGCGCCGGCCGGTTCATCGGCGGCCGGTGCCGGCAGTTCAGTGGCGGCCGCTTCGACATCGTTGCCGGCATCGGCGTGCGCCAGCTGGGTGAAGCTGTAGACCCACCAGTCGTGTGGTACGCGCCGGGTCAGGCTGCGCACGGCCGGCAGGTCGCCTTCCTGTTCGGTCGGCAACTGCGGCAGCCGCAGCACCGGCGCGCTGTCGTCGATGCAGACATCGGCATGCGTGCGCAGGGTCTGCAGATCGCCCAGCAGCGGCGCCAGGCGGGTCTTGCCCAACCCGGCAAGGTCGCCGATGGCGATCCACAGCGCGTGCTCGGCGCGGGTCAGGCCCACGTACAGCAGGCGGGCGTCCTCGGCGCGCTGTTCGCGTTCGCGCTGGCCGCTGGCGGCCTCCCAGGCCTCGTCCTTGTCCAGCTTCCAGTGCAGCTGGCGCTGGCCGTCCAGGTGCACGGTGCAATGCGCCGCGTTATTGGGCGCGCCGCCGTCGATGCCAACGAACGGCAGGTACACCAGCGGGTATTCCAGGCCCTTGCTCTTGTGCAGGGTGATGATCTGCACCCGCCGCGCATCCGATTCCAAGCGCAGCAGCTGCTGTTCGTCGTTCTGGTCGGCATGGACCATCTGCGCCTGCAGCCAGTCCAGCAGACCATGCATGCCCAGTGCCTGCGCCGAGGCTTCCTGCAGCAGTTCGCCCAGCTGCAGATAGTTGGTCAGCCGGCGCTCGCCATCGATCAGCGCCAGCAGGCGTTCGCCCTGCGCGGCACAGACATCGGCCACCACGGCGAAGGGGCCGCCGCGTTGCCAACGCTCGCGCCAATGCAGCAGCTGGGTCTGGAAGCCACGCTGCAGGTCGCCTTCGCGCTCCATGCTGGCGATAGCGCTGGCGGGCTGGCCCAGCAGCACGGTCGCCAGCGCGGCGCGCAGCCGCCCTTCGTCGGCCGGCTGCAGCAAGGCCAGCAGCAACGCGCGCAGATCGCGGGCCTCTCGGGTGGCGAACAGGCTCTGCTTGCCGGCGGCCACGGCGGGAATACCCACCGCGGCCAGCGCGCGCTGCACCAGCGTTGCCTCGCGGTGCGAACGCACCAGCACGGCGATATCGCCGGGCTGCACCGGGCGGCCACGCAGCAACGCCGCGCCCGCGCGGGCGTCGGCCAGGGTCTGATGGATGGCGGCCACGCAGGCCTGGGTGGCCGCCGCGCGCGAAGCGTCGGCGCCCATCGCCTTGTCGCCGTCACTGCGCAGCACGCGAAGGGTCAGCGCTGGCGCCGCTGCACCATCACGCAGGTAATCGTCATCGCTGCGCACGCCACCGGGGCGCACCGGCTCGAAGCCGATACCCGGCTCCAGGAAGGCCTCGTCGCCGCCGTTGTCATACAGCGCCTCCAGTGCGCGCAGCACCGAGGGCCGCGAGCGGAAGTTCTGATCCAGCGGCGGCGCCGGCTGCGCGGCCTGCTTGGCCTTCAGATAGGTGTGGATGTCACCGCCGCGGAAACCGTAGATGGCCTGTTTCGGGTCGCCGATCAGGAACAGCGCCGGTGCCAGGCCCAGGGTCTGCACCTCGGCCGAATCACCGAACACCGTGTGGAAGATGCCCCACTGGCGATCGTCGGTGTCCTGGAATTCATCGACCAGGGCGATGCGGTACTGCTGGCGCAGCTTGCGCACCAGGTCCAGCCGCTGCGGCCCCTCCAGCGCCTGGGCCACGCCGTCGATCAGGTCGTCGTAGGTCTGTACCCGGCGCGTGCGCTTGAGTGCGGCCAGGCGCTGGGCGGCCTCCTCGCGCAGGGCATGCAGGAAGTTCAGCGCGGTGCCGCGCAGCCATTGCTCACGCTGGTCCAGCAGCGCCACGTAGCGCTGCAGCGGTGCCTGCAGCGGCGAAGACGGCGTGCGATCGACGAACTTCTTGTTGGTCTTGGCCGCCAGCGCATCGGGCAGCAGGGCCGGCAGACGCTCGCTGGACAGCAGTTCGGTGGCATCGCCGCGCTCGCCCCAGGCCAGCAGCTGCCGGCCCAGCGGGTGCAGCCAGCCCAGCTTGTAGGACACGCCGTTGATCCATTTGTTGTCGACCGCTTCGCACAGATCCAGGAAGAACTGTTCGCCATGCTCGCGCACGGCAAGCGACAGTTCTGCCGCCGCGCTCTGCAGGGCCGGGCGCGGGTCGTCCACCGCCACCACCTGCGGGCGCGGGTGCAGCGGTGGCGAGGCCAGCAGCGCACGCAGGTCCGACGCCAGCGCATCGGGGTGCGACCACAGCCAGGTCAACGGCTCCAGCGTGGCCGGGTCGTTGGCATGCACGCGCCACAGGTCCGCGGCCAGTTCCTCCAGCAGTTCGCGGTCGCTGGCCAGCAGTTCCGGCGGATCGAAGGTATGCCCGCTTTCCAGTGCGTATTCGCGCAGTACGCGCGTGCAGAAGCCATGGATGGTGAAGATCGAGGCCAGGTCGATCTCGTCGGCGGCGACCTGCAGGCGGCGTTGCAGGGCGGCCGCACTTTCGCTGCCGCCATCAAGATGCCGCTGCAGCACCTGCCGGGTCAGCAGCGCGTCGGGGGCCTCGTCGGCGGCCGGCGGCAGGTCCACCAGCCGCGCGGCCAGGGCCAGGCGCTCGCGGATTCGCTTGCGCAGTTCCTGGGTGGCCGCATCGGTGAAGGTCACCGCCAGGATCTGGCCGATGCGCAGGCGCTGTTCCACCACCAGGCGGGTGAACAGGGTGGCCAGGGTGAAGGTCTTGCCGGTGCCGGCGCTGGCCTCGATCAGGCCGATACCGTGCAGCGGCAGCAGCAGGTAGGGATCAACGGGGGCATTCATGCGTCGGCCTCCTTGCTGGTGCCAGCGGGACCGCGCCCGTCACGTACCGCACCGAACACGATCTGGCTGTTGCGCAGCAGATCGGCATAGCTGTCGTCATCGGCAAAGGGATCGGCACCCCGCAACAGCAGTTGCCAGGCATCGCTGTTCGCTTCGCCCCAACTGCGGTCGCTGCCGTGCCATTGCTTCCAGCCTTCGCTGCGCTGTTTTTCCACGGGCGCGGTGAACAGCACCCAGCCGGTGTACGGGGCGAAGCGCAGCGGCTCGCGCAGGCCGCGCTGGCGCAGCTGCAGCAGCGCACGCAGGGCAGCGCGGGCCGAGGACACGCTGAGCGCGGGCAGCAGGTGCGGGCCGGGGCCGGCGTCACCGCCATCGTGGAACTGCACCAGCGGCAGCGCATCGCCGGCGGCGTTGGCCAGCAGCCAATCCAGCCCCTGGCGGATGACCGCATTGCCGTTGAGCGTGCCGGCACGCAGGCGCACCAGTCCCTCCGGGTGGCGGTCGGCCACCCGGCCGTGCAGGCGCACGCCATCGATATCCACGTCGTAGCGGCGGCTTTCCAGCGGCTGCCCCCGCATCCAGCCCAGCATCGCGCTGGCATAGGGGCGGGTCTTGAGCTGTTCGGCTTCGAACTGGCGTTCGCCCAGCGCACCAGACGGCAGCAGGCCACGCGCGCGCAGGCGCGGGTACAGCGGCTCGGCATCGCCGCTGAGGGTGGCGCGCACGACGGCGGCCTGCACGCTGCGCTTGTCCGGCCCGCGCGAGGACAGCACCAGCGGTTCCAGGTCATCCACCTCGTCGACCTCGTCGGCCAGGCGCAGGCCCAGTGCCTGGGCCAGGAACTGTCCGGCCGGGTCGCACAGGAAGCGGCGCAGCGCATCCAGTGGCACCTCCGCTTCCACCGTATCGTCCAGCGGCGGTGGCAGCGGCGCGTCGAACCACGCGGGCAACCCGCTGCGCTGGCCGGACAGGCGCCCGGCGGCGGGGTGCCACTGCCGGCGGTAACTGAAGCGACGCCCATCGCCTTCACCGAACGCGGCCGGCGAGAACGGCTGCAGCGCGTGGCGCACGGTGAAGTCACGCGTGACCGTGGCGGGGTCCTGGTGGTAGGCGGCCGCGGCGTCGATCAGTTCACTGACCAGCACCGAAGGTTCACGCACGCTGCCATCGCGCGGGTCCGCACCCAGGTAGCTCAGATAGAACACGTCCTGGGCGGCGGCGAACAACTGCAGGAACAGGAAGCGGTCATCCTCGCGGGTGGAACGGTCGCCCGGGCGGCGGCGCGGCGTATCCAGTTCGGCGGTGAGCTGGTTCAGGCCCGCAGCCGGGTCGCGGCGCGGGAAGTCGCCATCGTTCAGGCCCAGCACGCAGATCACCCGGAACGGCAGCAGGCGCATCGGCACCATGCGGCCAAAGCTGATGCCACCGGTCAGCAGCGGCGCGCGGGTATCGGCTTCGGACAGCGCTCCGGCGAAGTGCGCACGCACGACCTCCGGTGGCACCGCGTGGTCGAAGCCGGCGCGGGTGGCATCGTCGGCGAACTGGTTCAGCAGCTTGCGCAGGCGCTCCAGCGCGCGTTGGCTGTTGGGTGAGGTGGGAGCTTCGGGCAGCAGCGCATCGAGCAGGGCCAGCAGACGCTGGCGCCACTGTGCCGGGGTGAGCGTGTCACCCAGCCGCCGCTGGTACACCGCCAGCACCCGCAACAGGCGCAGCAGCCGGTCCAGCGCGTCCAGCGCGCCGCCTTCCAGTTCGGTCCATGGCGCCACACCGGCCAGATCGACGTCGCTGCCGGTGGCGTGGCCCAGCAGCAGCCGGTCCAGCGCGAACTGCCAGGTGTATGCGTCATCGCGCGGCGCCTGCATCTGCCCGCGGTGGTTGGCATCGATGCCCCAGCGCGCGCCGGCCTGCTGCAGCCAGCCGTGCAGGCGGTCGAAATCCACCGCCTCCAGGCCGGCAGCCTCTGCCAGCGGCGCGCTGGCCAGCAGATCCAGGATCTCGTTCAGGCCGAAACGCGATACCGGCAGGCCCAGCAGGTGCACGAACACATCGGCCAGCGGCTCACCGGCCAGCGGGCTGCTGTCGGCCAATGCATAGGGAATGTGGTCTTCTTCGCCGCTGCGGCCGCCGAACACTGCTTCCAGGTACGGCACGTAGGGGTCGATGTCCGGCGCCAGCACCGCGATGTCGCGCGGCTGCAGCGGGGGATCGAAGCGCGGGTCCTGCAGCAGCGCGCGCAGCTGGTCGTGCAGCACCTGCAGTTCGCGCAGCCGGGTGTGGCAGGCGTGCACCTGCAGACTCGGGTCATCGCGGTGCAGGCCATCGCGCAGCTCCCCCGACGGCAACGCGCGGCGGTGGAACAGATCGCACTGCAGGCGGTGCAGCAGACTGTCGGCCAGGCCGCCATCGGCCAACGTGGGCCGGGTGTCTTCTTCCGGGTCGGAATAGGCGGCGATCTCGCCGGCCGGATGCACCACCTCGTAACTGCCCAGCACCGCCATGAAGTCGCGGCCGGCCGCGCCCCAGGCTTCCAGCAGGCGGTTTTCGCCGGCGGCTTCGCCGAAGGGGTCCGGCGCACCGCTGCGCAGACGCTCGGCCAGCGTCTGCAGGTCGCCCCAGTACGACTGCACCGGGGTCGGCATATAGAAGTGCAGCTCGCCCACGCGCGACTGGGTGGCCATGACCCGCAGCACGTCCGGCGAGATGTTCAACGTGGCGAAGGCCGACAGGCGCGGCGGCAGGCCCTGCGGCAGCGGCTTGCCCGCGCCTTCGTAGCGATCCAGGTAGTCCTGGATGCGCCGCGCGCGGTAGCCCTGGCCATGGGCGATGGCCCGCCACAGGATCGCCTGCGGATCGTCCGGGTCGGCACCGGCATCCCAGCGCAGCAGCCAGTCGCGGCGCCAGGCCTGGTATTTCTCGAAGACCGCGGCCAGTTCGCCGGCCAGCGCCCAGGGCTTCAGGGTGTCGCCCCCGGCCAGGTAGGACTGCAGCGCGCGCATCGCCGGCTGGGCCAACAGCGACGGATCGCGCAGGGCGCGGTACAGTTTCCAGTGCAGCCCGGCCGCATCCAGGTCGTCGGCTTCACCGGGCACGTTCGCGTTGAGGGCGCGGGCAACGAATTCGCCCGGGGTGAGGAACTCCAGGTTCGCCGCTACGCCATACTCGGCCGCCAGGGTGGCCTGCAGCCAGCGGCGCATGGCCACCTGGGGAATCAGCACCACCTCCGGGGCCAGCAGCGGCTGGCCGGGAACCGGCGCACGCACGTTGCGCGCCAGCAGCGCGGCCAGCACATCCAGGGAGTTGGAATGGTAGAGACGGAAATCGTTGCCGGGGTCACTCATCGTGCACAGTGTGCCGCACGACCGCTGCTATTCAATGGTGTACCGGCAGGACCGGTACGGATTGTTCCGGGGTACCCGGGCATTGTCCCGGCCGCGCCGGTGGCACGGCGTGCCACAATACTGCACCGTCCAGTCCGCTTATGTTCAGCCGGCTGGCCCGATTCTGCCCTGTCGAAAAAACGTTAATGGTGCCCATGTCGGCTTCCGCCTCCAGCTTGGTGCAGTTGTCCAACGTCCGCATCGACCGGAGCGGGCGCACGATCCTGCGCGATGTATCGCTGCAGGTTCCGCAGGGCAGCATCACCGCCGTGCTCGGCCCGTCCGGCAGCGGCAAGTCCACCCTGCTGGCCGCGCTCACCGGTGAACTGCGCCCGGTGTCCGGGCAGGTCACCCTGTTCGGCAAGCCCATTCCGCAGGGCAGCGCCGAACTGCTGGACATGCGCCGCAGCGTGGGCGTGCTGCTGCAGGGCAATGGCCTGCTGACCGACCTGACCGTTGCCGAGAACGTCGCCCTGCCCCTGCGCACACACACCCGCCTGCCGGCGCCGGTGCTGCGCCGGCTGGTGCAGATGAAGCTGCACGCGGTAGGCCTGCTGGCCGCCGCCGATGCCTGGCCGCGCGAGCTGTCCGGCGGCATGGCGCGGCGCGTGGCGCTGGCCCGCGCGCTGGCCCTGGACCCGCCGCTGATGATCTACGACGAGCCGCTGACCGGGCTGGACCCGATCGCCTCGGGGGTGATCATGAGCCTGATCCAGCGCCTGAACCACAGCCTGGGCCTGACCAGCATCATCGTCAGCCACCACGTGCACGAGACCCTGCCGATCTGCGATCAGGTCATCGCCATCGCCAACGGCGGGGTGGTGTTCCAGGGCAGCCCCGAAGCGCTGCAGACCAGCCAGGACCCGCTGCTGCGGCAGTTCCTGCATGGCCAGCCCGACGGCCCCATTCCCTTTGACGCTGCGCCGCGGGCGAGGGTCGCCTGATGCCGTTCGTGCAAGCCACCCGTTCGCTGGGCCGCGCCGGTCTGTTCTCGCTGACCGTGCTGCGCGGTTCGCTGCCCACCCGTGATTTCCTGGCCGAGCTGACCCGCGAGATCTACAAGATCGGCGCGCGCTCGCTGCCGATCATCGCCGTCGGCGGTGCCTTCGTCGGCCTGGTGCTGACCCTTCAGGGCTACCGCACGCTGACCACCTTCGGTGCGGCCGACGCGCTGTCCACGCTGCTGGGCCTGTCGCTGTACCGCGAGCTGGCGCCGGTGCTGACCGCGCTGCTGTTCATCGGCCGCGCCGGCAGTTCCATCGCCGCCGAGCTGGGCCTGATGCGCGCCACCGACCAGATCAAGGCGCTGGAACTGATGGCCATCGACCCGGTGGCCAAGGCCGTGGCCCCGCGCTTCTGGGCAGCGGTGCTGACCGTGCCGCTGCTGACCGGCGTGTTCTGTTCGCTGGCCATCAGCGCCAGCTATTTCGAGGCCGTGCACGTGCTGGGCCTGGACAACGGCGTGTTCTGGTCGGCGCTGCGCAACAGCGTGGACTTCTGGGACGACTTCGGCGTGGCAATGCTGAAGTCGGCCATCTTCGGTGGTACCGCCGCGCTGGTGGCCTCGTATGTGGGCTTCCACGCCGAACCGACCATCGAAGGCACCTCGGTGGCGACCACCCGTGCGGTGGTGAACGCCTCGCTGCTGGTGCTGATGTTCAACTTCGTGCTGTCGGCAATGCTGTTCACGTAACCCTTTCCACCGGCGGTGCGCAGGGCGCGCTGCCACCCAGAGACGATCAGGTATTCCACATGGCCATCCGCGGTCCCAGACTTGAATTCTCCGTCGGCGCATTCCTGCTGCTGGCCCTGGCTTCGCTCATGGTGCTGGCCGTTGCCTCCACCAACCAGCGTTGGAGCTGGGGCAGCCAGGGCTACGAGCTGAAGGCGCGCTTTTCGCAGGTCGGCCAGCTGCGCAAGCAGGCACCGGTGAAGATCGGCGGTGTGACGGTCGGCCAGGTGGCGGCCATCGATCTTGACCCGGTGAAGTTCGAGTCGATCGTGACCCTGCGCATGGACAGCAAGATCAAGGACCTGCCGGCCGATACCTCGGCTGGCATCTTCACCAGCGGCCTGCTGGGTGAAAGCTACATCGGCCTGCAGCCGGGCGGCGATCCGGACGTGCTCAAGGCCGGTGACGAGATTGTCTTCACCCAGCCGGCGGTCGATCTGATCCAGCTGGTGGGCAAGTACATGTTCAGTGGTGGCGCCGGTGGCGGCACCGACCAGAAATCCAACGAGAGCGCCCCCGCGCCTGCAACGGAACCGCAACCATGAAGACGAAACTGATCCCGGCCCTGCTCGCTTCCTCGCTGCTGCTGGCCAGCCCGCTGCTGGCCCAGGCACAGCAGTCCACCGCACCGGCCGTGGCCGCGCCGCAGGGCCAGGCCGGCAAGGTGGTCATTGATGCCAGCACCCGCATCCTGAACACCCTGCAGCAGCGCCGCAGCGAATTCAGCAGCAACCCGGCCAGCCTGCGCAGCTACATCGACAGCGAGCTCAACCGCACCTTCGACCGTGACTACGCCGCGCGCCTGGTGCTGGGCACGCACGCCCGCGGCGCCTCGGACGCCGACATCAAGCTGTTCGCCGATGCCATGGCCGACAGCCTGATGCAGCGCTACGGCTCGACCCTGCTGAACATCCAGGGCAAGCCCAGCTTCCGCCTGAAGGGCGAAAGCCCGCTGCCGGGCAACCGCGGCGTGCGCGTGGCCACCGAACTGGTGCGCGCCGGTGCCGAGGGCACCCCGGTGGAGTACTGGATGCGCAACGTGGGCGGCCAGTGGAAGATCTTCGACGTCAACATCGAAGGCATCTCCTACGTGCAGACCTTCCGTAACCAGTTCGACGCGCCGCTGCGCCAGAAGGGCATCAAGCAGGTGGCCAGCGAACTGCGCAGCGGCAGCATGCAGGCCGGGCCGGCGGGCAATGGCAAGTAAGCCGCTGGCGCTGCTGGAAGGCGACACCCTGCGCCTGCGCGGGGTGTTGGACCGCGCCGCGGTCATCGCCCTCTGGCCGCAGTTGCAGGCCCTGCCGGCCAAGCTGGCACGGCTGGAACTGGGCGACGTGGAACGCGTGGACAGCGCCGGTCTGGCGCTGCTGGCCGAACTGGCCGCGCGTGCACGCGCACAGGGCCATGCCCTGGCCATCGCCGGCGCACCGGCCGGCTACAACGAACTGAGCGCGGCCTACCGGCTGTCGCCCACCCTGGATTTCACCGCACCTTCTGCTGCGAGCTGACATGAACGTCGTACGCGCCATCTCCCTTCTTCTTGTTGCCGCCGCGCTGAGCGCGTGCGCCGGCAAGCCCGCGCGCAGCGACGCGCCCGTGGCCGACACCGTGGTGCCGGCCGCCGCCAGCGAACCTGTGGCCAGCGATGCCGTGCCGGCGACCGATGTGGCGCCGACCACTGACAGTGCGACCGCCGCACCGGCTACCGCCGCGACCGCAGCCACGCCGCCGGCCGGCCAGGCGGGCAGCGCTGGCAACACCACCGCCGCAGCCGGCGACGATGACGACTTCGATGCGCTGTATGGCAGCAATGCCGCCACCGCCGATGCCTCGGCCTACGACCCGTGGGAGCCGCTGAACCGCAAGGTGCATGCGTTCAACAACGCGGTTGATCGCGGCGTCGCGCGCCCGCTGGCCACCGCCTACACCCACGTGGTGCCGCGCTTTGCCCGTACCGGCGTCAGCAACTTCTTCAGCAACCTGCGTTCGCCGCTGACCATCACCAACCAGCTGCTGCAGGGCCGACCGGGCGATGCGTGGGACACCCTGGGCCGCTTCCTGATGAACAGCACGCTGGGTATCGGTGGCCTGTTCGATCCGGCCAGCAAGGCCATGGTCCCGCGTCGCAATGAAGACTTCGGGCAGACCCTGGGCGCCTGGGGCTGGCGCCGTTCGCGCTACGTGGAACTGCCGTTCTTCGGCCCGCGTACCGTGCGCGATGTGTTCGGCCTGGCCGGTGACATTCCGCTGTCGCCCATCCGCACCATCGAGGAAGACAAGGTGCGTATCGGCCTGCAGGGCCTGCAGCTGGTGGACACCCGCGCACAGCTGATGGCGCTGGACGATATCCGCGACAGCGCAGTGGACGAGTACGCGCTGACCCGCGATGCCTGGCTGCAGCGCCGCAACTACCAGATCGAGAACGATCTGCGTGGCAAGCGCGAGCGTGGCAGCGACGATGCCAATTCGCCCATTCCGGTCGATGCCATGCCGATGCCCCAGTGGAGCAACTGATCGCTGCGACCGGCGCATGAAAAAACCCCGCCTTGGCGGGGTTTTTTTCTGGCTGCTGCCCTGGGGTCAGGCGGCCAGGGCGGCCTCGACCGCTTCGCGCAGGCGCGCATCATCGGCGGCCACGTCCGGTGCGAAGCGGGCGATGACCTGGCCATCGCGGCCGATCAGGAACTTCTCGAAGTTCCACAGCACCGCCGGCGCCGGCAGGGTGGGAATGTCCTTGCCGGTCAGCAGCTCGCGCAGCGGACCTTCGCCGATGGCCTGCGGCTGGGCGGCGGTCAGCTGCTGGTACAGCGGGTGGATGTCCTCACCGGCCACGCTGATCTTGGCGAACATGGGGAAGCTGACGTTGTAGGTCAGCTGGCAGAACTGCTGGATCTCGGCTTCACTGCCCGGTTCCTGGCCGAGGAAGTTGTTGGCCGGGAAACCCAGCACTTCCAGGCCCTGCGCCTGCTTGTCGGCGTACAGCGCCTGCAGGCCTTCGTACTGCTTGGTCAGGCCGCACTTGGAGGCCACGTTCACCAGCAGCAGTACCTTGCCGTTGTAGTCGGCCAGGGAAGACGGCTGGCCGTCGATGGTGGTGAGGGAAATGTCCTGGATCGGGGTGCTCACGCGGGTGCTCCGGCAATGGCGGGAAAGGTCTGCCAGCATAGCGCCGCGCGCGTGCTGCGCGCGCTCAATCCACGCAGATCGTGCCCTGTGCCTTGCCCGCTTCGATGCGCTGGCGGCAACCGAAGTTCTGGCTGACATCGCGCTGGCAGGTACCCGTGGCGACCACGCCTGCCTCGGTTTCGCCGGTGGCCAGGCACTGGCCAATGCAGTCCTGCTTGCCGCTGCAGGTCTTGCCCGCGTCGGCATAGGGAATCACGCACTGCACGCGCTGCAGCCGGCCCAGCGGCTGCAGGGTGCCGCCGGCGGCGCGGCAGTCGACATCGCGGGCTTCCTGGTAGGCCTGGCTGGCTTCAGCGGTATCGGCCGCGGCCGGCTGTGCCGCCGCATCGGTCGCCGACGGGGTGCTGCTGCAGGCGGCCAGCAGCACGCCCAGGACAAGGCTGGCAAGGAAACGAAGGCGCATGGTTGGACCTGCTGGCGGTAATCGAGGCCGCCAGCATACGCACCACGCGGTGCAAACGGTGTGTCAGCCCTGCCCCGCGTCGTTGGCTTCGGGTGCTTCATCTGCGGCCAGGCCATCGGGCAACAGCTGCCGGCTCTGTTCGGCCGGCAGCGATTCCACCTCGCGCAGCTTGCGCGCGATCGCCCGCGTGCGCACGCCGGTCTGGTCGATCTGCTTGCTGGCCTGGTCCAGCTTGGCCTTCACGTTGTCCAGCACATCGCCGAACTTGCCGAACTCGGTCTTCACCGCGCCCAGCAGGCTCCACACCTCGCTGGAGCGCTTTTCGATGGCCAGGGTGCGGAAGCCCATCTGCAGACTGTTGAGCAGCGCGGTGACCGTGGTCGGCCCCGCCACCACCACGCGATGGTCGCGCTGCAGCAGGTCCACCAGCCCGGGGCGGCGGATCACTTCGGCGTACAGGCCTTCGGTGGGCAGGAACATCACCGCGAAATCGGTGGTGTGCGGCGGCACGATGTATTTCTCGCAGATGGACTTGGCCTGGATCTTCACCGCCCGCTCCAGCTGCGCGCCCTGCACGCGCACCAGTTCGGCGTCGCCCTGCTCCTGTGCATCCAGCAGGCGTTCGTAATCTTCGCGCGGGAACTTGGAATCGATCGGCAGCCACACCGGTGCATCGTCAGCGGCGCGGCCGGGCAGGCGCACGGCGATATCGACCATCTCGCCACTGTCCGGGCGCACCTTCACCGCGCGTGCGTACTGTTCCTGGATCAGGGTCTGTTCCAGGATGTTCTCCAGCTGCACTTCGCCCCAGCTGCCGCGCGTCTTCACGTTGGTCAGCACACGCTTCAGGTCGCCCACGCCGGTGGCCAGCTGCTGCATCTCGCCCAGGCCGCGCTGCACCTGTTCCAGACGCTCGGACACCAGCTTGAACGACTGCCCCAGGCGGGTTTCCAGCGTGGACTGCAGCTTCTCGTCCACCGTCACCCGCATCTGTTCCAGCTTCTGCGCGTTGTCGGTCTGCAGCGCGCGCAGCTGCTCTTCCAGGGTGGCGCGCATTTCGGCAATGCGCTGCTCGTTGCGCTGGGTCAGTTCCTGCAGGCGCAGGCCCAGGCTTTCGGTCAGCCGCTGCTGCGACTGCGCGCCTTCTTCGCGGCCCTTGCGCGCATCATCCACCAGGGTCTGGCGCAGCGCGCCCAGCTGGGTATCGGTGCGCGTGGTCAGTTCCTGCAGCTGCTGGCCGAAGGCATGGATGCGCGCTTCCTGTTGCTGGCCGAAGACTTCCAGCTGCGCACGCAGCTCCTGCAGGCGCTGGCCCAGCAACGCACCGCTGCGCTGCTGGCTGTCGGCCGCTTCGGCGCGCGCCTTGCGGGCGTCTTCGCCCAGCGCTTCGCGCAGCAGGTCCAGGCGCTGGTCGGTGCGGGTCGAGAGATCGGTCAGCGCGCGGGCGAAGCCATCGAGCTGTTCACGCAGTTCGCTGCGGCCACTGCGGGCCTCGTCGCGCACGGCCTGTTCCAGGCGGTCATGGGGGGGCCGGCGCAGCAGGGCGACCAGCTGCAGGACAAGGATGGCCAGCAGGAGGCTGCCAACGATGAGGAATTCAGTTTGCATGCCACCAGTGTAGGCTGGCCCCGTCTCAAACGCTGCGCCTGACCATGCTGGAACTGTACGGAAAGCCGACGTCGATCAACGTGCGCAAGGTGCTGTGGCTGGCGGCCATGCTGGGCCAGCCACTGCGGCACCACGTGGCCCCGGCGGCCGAGCTGCTGCGCGGGCTGAACCCCAACGTGCAGGTGCCGGTGCTGCGCGAGGGCGACTTCGTGCTGTGGGAATCCAACAGCATCTGCCGCTACCTGGCCGCGCGTGCCGGGCGCGATGATCTGCTGCCGATGCAACCGCAGGCGCGGGCGCGGGTGGAGCAATGGATGGATTGGCAGGCCACCGATCTGAACACGGCGTGGCAGGCGGTGTTCATGGCCCGCGTGCGTGGTCATGCCGACTACCCGGACGATGCGCGGGCGGAGGCCAGCCTGGTGCAGTGGAACGGGCTGATGGCGGTGCTGGATGCACAGCTGGCGCAGCATGCCCACGTGGCCGGTGATGCCTTCACCCTGGCCGACATCGTGCTGGGGCTGTCGACCCAGCGCTGGCGCTGCACACCGGGCAACAAGCCGGCGCTGGCCAACGTGGCCGTCTGGTTCGAGCGTCTGCGGCAGCAGCCAGGGTTTGCCGAGCACGTCGACAACGGCGTGGCCTGAGGGGTGGGTGTTTTTTGCAGCGCTTGCAGCCCTGCACCTGCCGTAGAGTCGAGCCATGCTCGACTGAAGCAACGTCAAGAGCTGGGTATCCGTGGGATGGCGGGGCGGGCCCGGCTCTGGTAGGTGTCGACCTTGGTCGACACACGAGCGAAGCGACCGGCTTTTGTTCTTTTTTTTTCTTTTCCGTGGCTGACCGCACACGGGAACTGTCAGAGGTCGGGCGGGTTGGGTTCGCGGGACCGCAGGCGCCATGGATGGCGCCTACGAGCCTCCAGGGATGGATTCACGGCGTGTCCCGCGAACCCAACCCGCCCCGCCAAGCGAGGCAATAACCCAGAGCCGCCTTTGACGTTGCTGTTGCCTTTGCCGTGGCAGTACAAGCCTGCCGCAGGCAGCGCCGCGGCCGCCGCCGCAAAGGAAACCCCTTAGATCTTCTTCGCCAGCGACTCGGCCAGGCCGGTGTAGCTGCCCGGGGTCATCTCCAGCAGGCGCTGCTTGGCATCGGCCGGCAGCTCCAGACCCTGCACGAACGTACGCATCGACTCGGCGGTAATGCCCTGGCCACGGGTCAGCGCCTTCAGCTGCTCGTACGGGTTGGGCAGGCCGTGGCGGCGCATCACCGTCTGCACGGCCTCGGCCAGCACTTCCCACGCCGCATCCAGATCGGCATCCAGGCGCTGCGGGTTCACTTCCAGCTTGCCCAGGCCCTTGGCCAGCGAATCCAGCGCTACCTGGCTGTGGCCGAACGCAGTGCCCAGCGCACGCAGCACGGTGGAATCGGTCAGGTCACGCTGCCAGCGGCTGATCGGCAGCTTGGCGCTGAAGTGTTCGAACAGCGCGTTGGCAATGCCGAAGTTGCCCTCGGCATTCTCGAAATCGATCGGGTTGACCTTGTGCGGCATGGTCGACGAGCCCACTTCGCCTTCCTTCAGGCGCTGCTTGAAGTAGCCCAGCGAGATGTAGCCCCAGATGTCGCGGGCCAGGTCGATCAGGATGATGTTGGCGCGACGCGCCGCATCGCCGATCTCGGCCACGTTGTCGTGCGGCTCGATCTGGGTAGTGTACGGGTTGAACACCAGGCCCAGACCGGTCACGAAGCGCTCGGCGAAGGCCGGCCAGTCCACGTCCGGGTAGCTGGCCACGTGCGCGTTGTAGTTGCCCACCGCGCCGTTGATCTTGCCGGTCAGCTCCACGGCGGCAATCTGTGCGCGCTGGCGCTCCAGGCGTGCCACCACGTTGGCCACTTCCTTGCCCAGCGTGGTGGGCGAGGCGGTCTGGCCGTGGGTGCGCGACAGCATCGGCTGGCCGGCCTGGGCGTGGGCCAGCGTGCGCAGCGTGGCGGCGATGCCGTCCAGCGAAGGCAGCAGCACCTCGCGGCGCGCCTGCTCCAGCATCAGCCCGTAGCTGAGGTTGTTGATGTCTTCGCTGGTGCAGGCGAAATGCACGAACTCCAGCGCCGGGGCCAGCTCGGCGTCGTCCTTCAGCTGTTCCTTGATGAAGTACTCGACGGCCTTGACGTCGTGGTTGGTGGTGCGCTCGATTTCCTTCACGCGCGCGGCCTGGGCCGGGCTGAAGCCGGCGGCCAGGGCGCGCAAGCGGGCGATGGCGCCCTCGGAGAACGGCGCCAGTTCGACGATGCCCGGCTCGGCGGCCAGCGCCAGCAGCCATTCCACCTCGACCACGATACGGGCCTTGATCAGGCCATATTCGGAGAAGATCGGACGCAGGGCGTCGACCTTGCCGGCATAACGGCCATCGAGCGGGGACAGGGCGAGCAGGGCGGAATCGGACATGTCGGCAGGGCTGGGGCAGGCGGCGGGGGCCATATTCTACGACGCGGGGCCTTTGCATGCTCGGTAGCGCCGGGCCATGCCCGGCCGATGGCGGCCGCGCTGCGCGCTCGCCGGGCACGGCCCGGCGCTACCCATGTAAACGGCCCTGCGGACGGAACGATCTGGCCCGTCCTCGTCATCCCAGGCTTCGGACAAGAGAGTATCGTTACCGCAGCCGCCAGCCCGGGAAGCGACACCCTGCCAGCCGCCGCTTCCCTTTCCCCAACAGAAGTAGTGCGGAGTCGATGCAATGAGCAAAGCTGCAAGCAAGGGTGGAACCGCCGGGTTCCGTGTTGAACATGACAGCATGGGTGAACTGCAGGTACCTGCCGACGCCCTGTGGGGCGCGCAGACCCAGCGCGCGGTGCAGAACTTCCCGGTGTCGGGCCAGCGCATGCCGCGCGGCTTCATCCGTGCCCTGGGCCTGGTGAAGGGCGCCGCCGCCGGCGTCAATGCCGACCTGGGCCATCTGCCCAAGGGCGTGGCCAAGGCCATCCAGTCGGCCGCGGCCGAGGTGGCCCGCGGTGACTGGGACGCGCATTTCCCGATCGATGTCTACCAGACCGGTTCGGGCACCTCCTCGAACATGAACGCCAACGAGGTCATTGCCACCCTGGCCAATCGCGGCGGCAAGGCCGGCAAGGCCAGCGTGCACCCCAATGACCACGTCAACCAGGGCCAGAGCTCCAACGATGTGATTCCCACCGCGCTGCGGGTTTCGGCCGTGCTGGCCGCGCAGGAGCACCTGCTGCCGGCGCTGGCGCACCTGCGCAAGGTGATCGACCGCAAGGGCCGCAGCCTGCGCAAGGTGGTCAAGACCGGCCGCACCCATCTGATGGATGCCATGCCGCTGACCTTCGAGCAGGAGTTCGGCGCGTGGTCGGCGCAGCTGGCCTCGGCCCAGGCGCGCATCGACGACAGCCTCAAGCGCCTGCGCCGCCTGCCGCTGGGCGGCACCGCCATCGGCACCGGCATCAATGCCGATCCGCGCTTTGGCGCGCAGGTGGCCAAGGCGTTGAAGCAGCAGACCGGGGCGAAGTTCGACAGCGCCGACAACAAGTTCGAAGGGCTGGCCGCGCAGGACGATGCGGTGGAATTGTCCGGTCAGCTCAATGCGCTGGCGGTGGCCCTGATCAAGATCGCCAACGATCTGCGCTGGATGAACGCCGGCCCGTTGGCCGGTCTGGGCGAGATCGAACTGCCGGCGCTGCAGCCGGGCAGCTCGATCATGCCGGGCAAGGTGAATCCGGTCATTCCCGAGGCGACCGTGATGGCCTGTGCGCAGGTGATCGGCCACCACACCGCGATCACCGTGGCCGGGCAGACTGGCAACTTCCAGCTCAACGTGACCCTGCCGCTGATCGCAGTGAACCTGCTCGATGGCATCGGCCTGCTGGCCAATGTGTCCACCCTGCTGGCCGACAGTGCCATCGACGGCCTGAAGGTGCGCCAGGACCGCGTGGCCGAAGCGCTGGCCCGCAACCCGATCCTGGTGACGGCGCTGAACCCGATCATCGGCTATGAGAAGGCCGCGGCGATTGCCAAGCGCGCCTACAAGGAACAGCGCCCGGTGCTGGAGGTGGCGCTGGAAGACAGCGGGCTGGCCGAGGCCGAGCTGCGGCGCCTGCTGGACCCGACCGCGCTGACTGCCGGTGGCATCCAGGCCGGTGGTGGTGGCGCCGGCGGTTGACCGGTCGGTTGCGTACGCAAACGGGAAACGCCGCCCTGGGGCGGCGTTTTTCGTTTCAGCGACGGTCGGCGACGATGTTGCCGAAGGTGTCGGTGTAATCCTTGAATTCGGGGATGGTCTGCACCAGGTCGGCGGGGATGACCTCCAGCCCTTGCGGGGGCTGGATCTTCACCGGCTGCATGTCGGGGTCGGCCGGGGCGGCCACCAGAGTGTTCTGGCGCAGCACCTGCAGCTTGCCGAACATGATCTGCAGCATCTGCCGCTGGGTGTTGTCCAGCGGAATCTGGATCTCGTCCATCTTCATCGTGCCGTCGGCCAGGATGATGATGTTCGGCGCGGGCTGGCGGCGCACGGTCACCATGGTCTGGCTGACCGAAATCTTCGGCTTGCCGCGTTCGGCGCGGTGGTTGCGGTACTCCTGGTCGCAGCCGGCCAGGCCCAGGCAGAGCAGGGCGGTCAGCAGCAGAAACAGCTTCTTCATGGCGGTCGATCGGGGCAAACGGGGTGCCTAGTGTAATCCCGCCCGGCCGCGGCGGGGGGGGGGGGGGGGGGGGGGGGGGGGGGGGGGGGGGGGGGGGGGGGGCCGCGGCGGGGGGCGGCCGGCCGGGTGCGACGAAATGTCTCAGGGTGCGCGCACGACCACGTTGTCCTTGCCGCAGTCGTCCACGTCGCTCTGGTCCATCGTGGCGTAGGGCTGGAAAGCCGGCAGGTCGCGTGCCAGCGCCTGCTGGCTGGCCAGCATCGCCGGCAGGCGGTTGCACAGCTGCTTGGCCTGCGCTTCGATCTTGGCCGCTTCGTCGTTGATGCGCTTTTCGATGCCCTCGCTGTCGCCGCTGAAGACGCCCTTCAGGGCTTCGCCGGCGGCATTGACGCCCAGCCGCGCACCGGCCACGCCGATGTCCATGCCATCGCTGGCGATGCCGGCGATGTGGCCGCGGTATTCCTGCAGCTGGCGCCGCTGCGCTTCATTGGTCGGCGACTCGGTGCCGCCGATCAGCAGGCGGCCGTCCGGGGTGATCTCGGCGCGGGCCTGGCCCTTGCCGGAGATCTTGATGTTGCCCTGGGCGATCTCGCGGCGCGCCTTGTCGGTGGCGTCCTTGATCTCCTTGCCCACCGTGCTGCTGGCCTCGGCCACGGTCTTGCCGGCGCTGTCGGTGGTGGACGATGGGGACGTACCGCCGCAGGCCATCAGCGGCAGGCACAGAAGCGTAGCGGGCAGCAGGCGCAGCAGGTTCATGACAGTTCCCTTCGGTTGAATGAGGTGGAATTACTTGCCGCGCGGCAGGGTGACGCTGCCGCCGATATCGCGGTGGCGCACGTCGCCACTGCCGCTGTGCTGCACGGTCAGGCTGCCGCGGGCGCCATTGACGGTGATGTCGCCCGAGCCGTGGCTGCGTACGCGGACGTTGCCGCCCACCTCGCTGATCTCCACGTCGCCGGAGCCGACCACGCCCACCTCGACATCGCCCTTGACCCGCTGGAAATCGATATCGCCGGAGCCCACGGTTTCCAGACGCACGCTGCCGCCGACGTCGAACAGGTCCAGATCGCCCGAGCCGACGGTGCCGGTGCGGGCATCGCCGCGGATGTTGCGCGCCTTCACTTCGCCCGAGCCCAGCGACAGCAGCTCCAGCGAGCCGGCGCCGTCGATGTCCAGGTCGCCCGAACCGACGGCGGCATGCACGCTGCCGCGGGTGCCGCGGGCACGGCCATCGCCGGAGCCCACGTCCATGCTCAGCGACTGCGCGTTCTCAACGCTGCCATCGCCGGAGCCGATCTTGAACTGCAGCGGCAGGTTGTCCGGTACGCTGCCGCCGATGTCCAGCCAGGCGTAGCTGTTGCCGAGCGACAGCGCCGAGCGGCCGTCGCGGCGCAGGCTGACCACCAGCTTGTCGCCCACCCGCTGCTGGTCCAGCACCAGCTGGTCCAGCCAGTCGGCAGTGGAGGCGCAGGCGCGTCCTTCCAGCTGGCCGCCGCCACTGCGGGCGACGACCTTCAGGTCATGCTGGTTCACTTCGAACACCACCGCTTTCACCCCGGCCGTTTCCAGCTTCAGCGCACGCGGCGCCGAATGCTTGCAGTTCGGGGCATCGGCAGCCAGCGCCGACAGCGGCAACAGCAACAACGCAGAGCAGGCAAGCAGGGTACGCATATGGGTGCCTCCAGTAGTGGTAGAGGGGAGCGTCAGATTTCGCCAGCGCGCCTGCGCAGGCGGATGGCGATGAAGATGAAGGCCACGCCGAACGCCGCGCCGATCCACAGATCGGGCATCGCCAGCGACTTCAGCTGCTGGGCAGGGTTCATCAACGAGACGATCGTATCCAGGCTCTTGTGTTCGTCGCTGGCGCCAAGGCGGTACAGCAGATCCACGCCTGGAACGGTGCCCAGCAGCAGGCGGCCGACGATGTGCTGCCAGAACCAGCCGGTGCTCATGTCGAACAGGTGCATCACCTTGGTGGTGCTGACGATGATGCCGGCGAACAGGGGCAGCATCACCGCCCACAGGAACGGCTTGCTCTTGGCCCAGGCCGAGCAGAGCAGCAGCCAGCCGGCAGTGGGCAGCGCCCACAACGCGTAGACGGGGATGGCCGCGAGCAGGCCGGCGGACAGGGTGAGCGGGCTGGCCGGGCCCCAGATCAGGGTGGTAGGGCTGCCGCCATGGGTCAACGCGACCAGGCTGATGATCAGCAGGAAGCCGAACATGGTGGCGATGGCAGCCAGCGTGGCTACCAGCGGGGCCACGACCAGTGCGCTGAGCACCTTGGACAGGACGGTCTGGGTATCGGACAGCGGCAGCGACTTCCAGAACAGGATGCTGCGGTCGCGGCGATCGTCGTACAGCGCACCCAGGCAGTAGAAGAACACCACGAAGGCCAGTACCAGGAAGGGCCAGGTCGAGCTGAGGATGAGGGTCAGGTCCAGGCCGTTGCCCAGGTCAGCCATGTCCTTTGCGCTGATCTGGCGGGTCAACAGGCCCAGGTCCAGGCCGTTGATGTTCACGTCCTCGCCGTCGATGTGCAGGCCGCCATCGCGCGCGGCACGATGCAGGGCGAACAGGCCCAGGCCGATGCCGATGCCGCTCATCAGCAACGAAACAATGCCGGCGATAACCGGGGCGTACAGGAAACCACCGCGGTTTTCCCAGTATTCGCGCTTGAGCAGCCAGCGCAGCGTGCCTGCGGGGCTGACCGGATGATTGACGGCATTCATGCGTAGGTCCCCTTCATGACAGCAACGAACAGATCGGCCAGGCCCGCAGTGCGGGTTTCGCCCAGGGTGGAAAGCTGGCTGCGCGGCACGCCGTCATACAGCAGCACGGTCTTGCCGAAGGCCTGGCTGCGCTCGTCGATCGGCTTGAGGGCGCGCGCGGTTTCCAGCTGTTCGGCGCCCACCAGCAGTTCGGTATAGCGCTCGCCCACCTCGTCCATTTCGGCGCTGAGCACGATGCGGCCGTCACGGATGAACATCACATCGCTGAGGATGTGTTCGATCTCTTCCACCTGGTGGGTGGTGACGATGATGGTCTTCTGTTCGTCGAAGTAGTCTTCCAGCAGGCGCTGGTAGAACTCCTTGCGGTACAGGATGTCCAGGCCCAGGGTCGGCTCGTCCAGCACCAGGATGCGGGCGTCGATGGCCATCACCAGGGCCAGGTGCAGCTGCACGATCATGCCCTTGGACAGCTCGCGTACGCGCTGCTTGGGCTGCAGTTTGGTGTTGGCCAGGAAGCGTTCGCAGCGGGCGCGGTCGAAGCGCGGGTGTACGCCGGCGACGAAGTCGATCGCCTCGCGCACGCGCAGCCAGCGCGGCAGCACCGCCACGTCGGCGATGAAGCAGATCTCCTTCATCAGCTCGTCGCGGTGCAGGCGCGGGTCACGGCCGAGCACGCTCAGCTCGCCCTCCACCGAGGTCAGGCCCAGGATGGCCTTCAGCGCGGTGGTCTTGCCGGCGCCATTGGGGCCGATCAGGCCGACGATGCGCCCGGCGGGGATGTCGAAGGTGGTGTTGTCGAGGGCGAGGGTGTTCTTGTAAGCCTTGCGCAGACCCTTGGCGGTAATCACCGCTGGGCTGGATTCAACGTTCACGACACTGGCATTCATGAGGATTTCCCCTGGGGCAGCAATTCGTTCAGGCTCAGGCCCAGGCGCTGGATGCGCTCCAGGACCGCCGGCCATTCTTCGTTGAGGAAGCGGTCGCGCTCGCTGCTGCGCAGCTGCGTGGCCGCCTGCTCGGTCATGAACATGCCCAGGCCGCGGCGCTTTTCCACCAGGCCTTCATCGGCCAGCTCCTGGTAAGCGCGCGAAACGGTGATGGGGTTCAGTTGATAGTCGGCCGCCACCTGGCGGACCGAGGGCAGGGCATCGCCCGGCTTCAGGATGCCGTCGAGCATCATGGCAATCACGCGCTCCTTCAGCTGGCGGTAGATGGGAGCGCCGTCGCTCCACTGGATGTCGCTCATGGTCAGCTCCGTGGGGTCAGCGGCTGTGCGAACGAGAAATACGGCATGGACAGGGAGCTGTGCAGCCGACGCGGGGGGGAGGGTTCGGCGGTCCCTGCCGGGGTGGAGATCGCGTCCTGCGTGGAATCGGGGGAGGGGGAGGATTCTGCAGGCGGTGCCGGCAGCAGCAGCCACGTCAGCACGAACAGAGTTGAAACAGCGGTGACCGCGGGAGCGGTATGGCTGCGACGCATCCGGATGTTCATGGTTCCCCCTGTCTCAGCTGACTGGTGTTGTATGCAACTATAACACCGGCACGCCTATGTGCAACCCCTGACACACCCCAACTGATGGCAGGGGCCATGAATGGCCGCGGTTGCGGGTCCAAGTTGTTGATTTCATTGAAATGGCATCGGCGGGCGCGGTTCTTGACCTGGGCCCGGCATTCATACATGTGTAGGGCGTGTCCAGCAAGCGCGCGCCAATCGGCCCCGGCTACGTGCCGCCTCGGCGGGCAACGCGCATGCCCGGCGCCCGCGACAGTGCGCCGGCAGGCCGGTGCTATAGTTCGGCCGATCCCCGGTCTGCAAGGGCCGGGCCCCTGTTGCAGCTACCGTGGAATGTCCCGCATGCCTGTGTTTCTCACTGCTCCGCGCCGCCTGCGCGGCCTGTCCCTGCTGGCTGTTCTGGCGCTGGGCCTGGCGGGTTCCGCCAGCGCCGTGGCGGCCGACCTGTTGGACGTGAATTACCGGCCGCTGGCCGGCAAGCAGCAGGTGAACCTGCTCAAGCGCTACCAGGGCCAGGTGCTGCTGGTGGTCAATACGGCCAGCAAGTGCGGCTACACCCCCCAGTACGAAGGGCTGGAAGCGCTGCAGAAGCAGTACGCCAGCCGCGGTTTCGCCGTGCTGGGTTTCCCGTCCAATGACTTCAAGGGGCAGGAACCGGGCGACGAGAAGCAGATCCAGGATTTCTGCACGCTCACCTATGGGGTGAAGTTCCCCATGTTCGAGAAGGTGCACGTGGTGGGCGAACAGGCCACGCCGCTGTACCAGCGCCTGACCGCCGCCACCGGCGTGGCCCCGGGCTGGAACTTCCACAAATACCTGATTGGCCGCGATGGCAAGGTCATTGCCCAGTTCGCCAGCAAGGTGACCCCGGATGATCCGCAGCTGGGCGCGGCCATCAGCAAGGCGCTGGCCGCACCGGCACCGCGTTGATCACCGGCACGCATGCCTCGACATCTCCGGCATGCGTGCGACAATGGTTCTTTTCGCGCCGACGTCGGCGCCCAGACACTTCCAGGAATGCAGCGAATGAAGATGGGAATGCGCGGCGCCGCGGCGTCGGTTCTGATTCTGGCGATGGGTACCTCTGGTGTCGCCCTGTCGCAACAACCGGCCGCACCGGCGGCCGCCAAGGAGACCGCAACCTTGAATTCCCCCAAGCAGAAGCTCGGCTACGCCATCGGTCTGGATGTGGCCAAGTCGTTCGCGCCGATCGCCGATGAAATCGACGTGGCCGCCCTGCGCACCGCCGTGGAGCGTTCGTTCGAAGGCCTGCAGCCGCAGATCACCCAGGACCAGGCCAAGGCCACCGATGCCGCCCTGCGCCAGGTAGTGATGGCCCGCAATGGCCAGCAGGTGCCGGGCGTTGCGCCGGGCTCGCAGCCGCCGAAGGTGGACCGCGTGAAGGTCGCACAGATGATCGGCTCGTACTCCATCGGCCCGTCGCTGGCGCAGCTGAAGGACGATATCGATACCGCCTCGCTGTTTGACGCGATCAGCACCGGCCTGACCAAGGGCCAGGCGAAGATGACCGAAGCTGACGCAACCGCCACCATCCAGTCGTTCATGGGTGCCAAGCAGGCCGAGATGCAGGCCAAGGCCGCGCAGGCCGCGCAGACCAACCGCAGCGAAGGCAATGCCTTCCTGGCCAAGAACAAGACCCAGCCGGGTGTGGTGACCACCCCGTCGGGCCTGCAGTACCAGGTGATCCGCCCGGGTAGCGGCGAGCGTCCGCTGCCGAGCAGCAAGGTGCGCGTGAACTACGAAGGCAAGCTGCTGGACGGCACCGTCTTCGACAGCTCCGCCGGCCGTGGCCCGGCCGAATTCGGTCTGGACCAGGTCATCAAGGGCTGGACCGAAGGCGTGGCGCTGATGCCGGTGGGCTCGAAGTACCGCTTCTGGATCCCGGGCGAACTGGCCTACGGTGAGAACGGTACCCCGGGCGGCCCGATCGGCCCGAACGCCACCCTGACCTTCGACGTCGAGCTGCTGGGCGTCCTGCCGTAAGCGACCACGGAGCCAGCACGGATATGCGCGTTGCGATTTTCGGTACCGGGTACGTCGGTCTGGTGACCGGCACCTGCCTGGCCGACGTAGGCCACCAGGTGGTCTGCGTCGACATCGACCAGGCCAAGGTGGATGGGCTCAATCAGGGCATCATCCCGATCTACGAACCCGGCCTTGAGCCGATGGTGAAGGCCAACCATGCCGCGCTGCGGCTGTCCTTCACCACCGATGGCGCCAGCGCCATCGGCCACGGCCAGGTGGTCTTCATCGCGGTGGGTACGCCCCCCGACGAAGACGGCAGTGCCGATCTGCAGTACGTGCTGGCGGTGGCCCGCACCATCGGCCGCCACATGGCGGTGCCGACGGTGGTGGTGAACAAGTCGACGGTGCCGGTGGGCACCGCCGACAAGGTGCGCGCGGCCATTGCCGAAGAGCTGGCGGCGCGCGGTGCGGACATCGCCTTCGATGTGGTGTCCAACCCCGAATTCCTGAAGGAAGGCGATGCGGTGGCCGACTGCATGCGCCCGGACCGCATCATCATCGGTGCCAGCAGCGCCGACTCGGTGGCGGTAATGCGCCGCCTGTACGCACCGTTCAACCGCAACCACGATCGCGTGGTGGAAATGGACGTGCGTTCGGCCGAGCTGACCAAGTACGCGGCCAACGCGATGCTGGCGACCAAGATTTCGTTCATGAATGAAATCGCCAACATCGCCGAGCGCGTGGGTGCCGACGTCGAACAGGTCCGCCAGGGCATCGGTTCGGACCCGCGTATCGGCTGGCACTTCATCTATCCCGGTGCCGGCTACGGCGGCTCGTGCTTCCCCAAGGACGTGCAGGCGCTGGCGCGCACCGCCCAGCAGTACGGCCTGGAGCCGAAGCTGTTGAACGCGGTCGAAGCGGTGAACGATGCCCAGAAGGGGCACCTGTTCGCGCTCATCCAGCGCCACTACGACAAGGGCGAGGACGAAGGTGTGCGCGGCAAGACCTTTGCCGTATGGGGCCTGGCCTTCAAGCCCAACACCGACGACATGCGCGAAGCCTCCAGCCGCCGCCTGCTGGCGCAGCTGTGGGAAGGCGGTGCCACGGTGCGTGCCTACGACCCGGAAGCGATGCACGAATCGCAGCGCATCTTCGGTGAGCGCGATGACCTGGTGTTCTGCGCCAATGCCAGCGAAGCGCTGGAAGGCGCCGATGCACTGGTGGTGGTGACCGAATGGAAGCAGTTCCGCAGCCCCGATTTCCAGATGCTGCGCGAGCGGCTGAAGGATGCGGTGGTGTTCGACGGTCGCAATCTGTACGACCCGGCCGAGGTGGAAGCCGCCGGCGTGGCGTACTACGGTATCGGCCGGGGGCGTTCGCTGCATGTCTGAGCTGCCCACCGAACGCGAACAGGCGCTGGAAGCGCGCCTGGTCGAGCTGGAAATGCGCGTGTCCTTCCAGGAACACGCGCTGGCCGAACTGAGCGATGCATTGGCCGACGCCCGCATGCAGGGCACCCGCAACGCCGATGTGCTGCGCGTGCTGCTGGAAGACCTGGGCAAGGTGCGCAACGCACTGAATTCTTCTGATCCGGCGAGCGAACCGCCGCCGCCGCACTACTGATCTGCATTCCTATGAGCGATACCCTCCGCGACCAGCTGATGGGCCTGGGCTTCAAGCCGGCGCCCAAGCCCGAGCGCAAGAACGATGCCCCCCGCCGTGATGGCCGCCCGCAGGGCAAGGGCGGCAATGGCAATGGAAAGCCGCAGGGCGCAGGCAAGGGCGAGCACAAGCCCGGTGAGCGCCGAGGTGGCCACGGCCACGCTGGCGCAGGCAAGCCCGGGCAGTCCCGTGGGCCGGGCGCGCAGGGCCCGCGCAAGCCGCGCTCTGCCGAGGAAATGGACCTGGCCAAGGCCTATGCCATCCGCGCGCAGAAAGAAAAGCAGGAACGCATTGAAAGCGAACGCCTGAAGCAGGAAGAAGCGCGCGTGCGCCGCGAGGCCAAGGCCAAGCTGGAAGAACTGCTGAAGGACAAGAGCCTGAATGCCGAGGCGGCCGATATCGCCCGCCACTTCCCGTATGGCGGCAAGATCAAGCGCATCTACGTCACCCCCGAACAGCTGACCGCGCTCAATGCCGGTGAACTGGGCGTGGTCCAGCTCAATGGCCGCTACCTGCTGGTGACCGCTGAAGTGCTGGCGCAGTCCGAGGCGGTGTTCGCCGCGTCGGTGGCGCTGAAGGTCGACCCGAACGCGCCGGCCGAGGAAGACCCGTACGCCGATCCGCAGTACCAGGTGCCCGACGACCTGGTCTGGTAACGAACGACCGCCGTGGCGCCCCCTGCGGCAGCAGCGGCAGGGGGGAGACGGATGTCCACTGATCCAAGCCGCGGCTACGTGCCGCACATTGACGGCCTGCGCGCGATTGCCGTGCTGGCCGTCATCGTGTTCCACCTCGACCCGGTCTGGCTGCCGGGTGGCTTCACCGGGGTGGACGTGTTCTTCGTCATCTCCGGCTTCGTCGTCAGTGCGTCGGTGCATCGCCTGCCGGCCCTGTCCTGGCGCGCCTCGATGCTGCGCTTCTATGCGCGCCGGGTACGCCGCATCGCGCCTGCGCTGGTGGCCTGCCTGCTGGCGACGGCCGTGGCCAGCGTGTTGTTCATTCCCGATTCCTGGCTCAGCGAAGCATCCGACAAGACCGGGTTGATGGCCTTCTTCGGGCTGAGCAACTGGGTGCTGGCGGCCGTTGGCAACGACTACTTCGCGCCCAAGGCCGAATTCAATCCCTATACGCACACCTGGTCGCTGGGCGTGGAAGAGCAGTTCTACCTGCTGTTCCCGCTGCTGTTCCTGGCTTGGGCCCGCGGCCCGCGCGGCCGTTGGCTTAGCCTTGCGTTGTTCGCCGCGGTAAGCGTGGGGTCTTTGCTGCATGCGGCCCTGCTGGGGTTGCGTGATACGCCGCCGGCCTGGGCGTTCTATGCCACCAGCACCCGCTTGTGGCAGCTGGGCGTGGGCGTTCTGCTGTTCCAGCTGCTGCATGTGGCCGATCGTGGTGAGCCTGGCAGTGCTGCACGGTTGGGCCGTTGGCGCTGGGCGTGGTCAGCGTTGGCCCTGCTGTCGCTGGGCGCACTGGGCTGGGCGCTGTGGACGGCGCGTGCCGGGCGCTCGCCGTGGCCGGACGGCGTGCTGCCGGCGCTGTCCACCGCCGGCCTGCTGCTGGCCCTGCACCAGCACCCGCAGGTATGGATCGCGCGGCTGTTGGCCAGTGCGCCGATGCGGCGGATCGGCCTGCTGTCTTATTCGCTGTACCTGTGGCATTGGCCGGTGTTCGTGCTGATGCGCTGGACCGTGGGCCTGGAAACCGCCCTGCAGATGTCCGTGGCCAGTGCGCTGGTGGCGTTGCTGGCATGGATCTCGTGGCGCTGGATCGAGCAGCCCTTCCGTGGCCCCAGGTGGCAGCACCTGGCACCCGGGCGCTGGGTGGCCGCCGGCGTGCTGACCCTGCTGCTGGCCGGTGGCCTGCAGGCGTTGCTGTACTGGCAGTCGCCCCTGCTGTCACTGAGCACGGTCAGCCGCCATCCGGCGGACTGGTACCCCGATGGCAAGAGCGTGGCGGCTGATTACCCTGGGTGCGCGCTGCAGGTGGGCAAGCACCGCTACCCCGGTGGCAGCGCACGCACCTTCGCCCGCGGCGACTGCCCGCGTGCAGGGGCCGTGCAGGGGGCGGCGCAGGTGTTCCTGGCCGGAGATTCACACGCCATGGCCTACCGCGAGCTGCTGCAGCGGCTGGCGTTGGAAACCGGCTCGACGGTGTCGTTGTACGGCCGCGGTGGCTGCCCGCAGATCAGCCTGCAGCAGTGGCGGGGCGCCGGCGCGGGCTGTGCCGAGCACGATGCGGCCGTGCGCGCGGACATCGCCGCGCGTGCGCAGCCGGGTGATGTGGTGGTGCTGGTGTCACTGCGGGTACCGCGCCTGTCCGACCAGTACGTACTGTTCGACGCGCAGGCGCAGTTGGCCGGCGAACGCAGCGCGCAGGCTGCGGCCGGCCGTACTGCAGAGGTGGCCGAGGCCATCGCGCAGTGGATGCCGCTGGCCCAGCGCGGCGTGCGTATCGTGATCGAAGCGCCCAAGCCGGTGCTGCCGGCGCCGCCATACCGGTGTTCCGACCGCTTCAATGCAGGCAATCCGGTCTGCCGCAACGGGCTGGATATTGCGCGGGCGGACATGGAAGCGCTGCGCGCACCGATGCTGGGCAGTCTGCAGCAGGTGGTCGATGGCCTGCCAGGCGCAGTGCTGTGGGATCCCTTGCCCGATCTCTGCACGGCCACGACGTGCGCGGCGCAGCGTGATGGCCGACCGTTGTTCTTCGACGGCGACCATCTGAGCGGTCATGGCAACCGCGTGCTGCTGCCGTCCCTGCAGCGGGTGCTGCAGCCCTAGCGCCGGGCCGCGCCCGGCACACGGGGCCATCGGCCATCAGCGCTCGATCGCGTGCCCGGCCTGCCACACGGCGTGGATGTGCTGGGTATTGCTGATGTCGGCCAGGGGATCGGCATCAAGCACCAGCAGGTCGGCACGCTTGCCGGCGGCAATGCGGCCGCGATCGTCCATGCCCAGCAGCGCGGCGGCGTCGGCGGTGGCGGTCTGCAGGGCCTGCGCCGGGCTGAAGCCGGCCTCGGTCAGCAGCTTCAGTTCGCGGTGTTCGGCAAATCCAATCACCCGCTGTGGCATCGCCCCGGCATCGGTGCCGAAACCGAACTTCACCTTGGCCGCGCTCAGCCGGCGCAGGTTTTCCAGGTTCATCGCCACCGCTGCGCGCGCGCCGGGAATGTTGGCCCCGGCCAGCTGCTCGCGCTGCCACTGCGGCTGCTGCCAGCGCGCGCGCACCGCAGCGGGCAGGGCATCGCGCAGGAACGGCTGCTGCAGTGCCTGCGGGTTTTCCGCATACCAGTAGTTGGCTTCGTCGATGTTCACCGTGGCGATGTACCAGGTGCCTTGGTCGTGCATCTTCCGCGCCAGCATCGGGTCCACCGCGCGATCGCGGATACCGTGGGCGATGATGTCCACGCGGGCATCCACCAGGTCGCGCGCCTGGTCCAGGTCGTGGATGTGCGCGGCCACCTTCAGGCCACGCGCGTGGGCTTCGGCAATGGCGGCGCGGTAGATCTCCGGCGCCATCATCGGGAACTTGCCGCCCAGCGAATCCACCCAGAGCTTTATCACGTCCACGCCGTCGGCCTGCTGGGTGGCGACGGCGGCGCGGGCTTCCTCGGCATTGCGTGGCCGCGCCACCGGGTCGCGGGCCAGGCCCATGGCGGCCGCCGGCGGTGCACCGGCATACGCACCGATGCCGGCACCAGCGCCGTACAGCTGCGCGCCCAGCGTGGGCGAGGCGTTCACTTCCTTGCGGATATCGAAGAAGGCGGGGCCGTTCATGCCCAGCGCGGTGACCGTGGTGATGCCGTAGCGCTGGAACTGGCGCAGGTCGCGCACCACATTGTCGCGCGTGTAATAGCGATCACCGTGCTGCAGGCCTTCGGTGTTGCCCACGTGCGCGTGGTTGCTGACCAGGCCGGGCAGCAGGGTCTTGCCCTGGTAGTCGATGCGCCGGGCCGCGGTGGCGGCGGCCGGCAGCGGCGTGCCGACATGCACGATGCGCTCGCCGTCGATCAGGACCGGGGTGATGCCCAGGTCGCGGCGGCCGTCGAACACCCGGGCGTTTTCCAGCAGGATCGGCTGCGCGGCGGCAGGAACGGCGGCGGTGGCGGCAAGCAGCAGCGCCCACAGGCGGGTCGGTCGCATCGGCAACTCCGGTCAGGGGGAAGCCCGAGGGTAACCGATGGGCCGCCCGCAGGCGTGTGGGCCGGGTCTATTCGGGGTCGTAATCCAGGTTCGACGCCAGCCAGCGCTCGGCCTGTGCACGCTCCACGCCCTTGCGCCGCGCGTAGTCGCCCACCTGTTCACGGCTCAGGCGGCCGACCACGAAGTACTGGCTCTGCGGGTGGCTGAAGTAATAGCCCGACACGGCAGCGGTGGGCAGCATGGCGAAGCTTTCGGTCAGTTCCATGCTGGCGTGGGTTTCGGCCTGCAGCAGATCGAACAGCCGGCGCTTCTCGCTGTGCTCGGGGCAGGCCGGGTAGCCCGGAGCGGGGCGGATACCGCGGTACTGCTCATCGATCAGCGCTTCGTTGTCGAGAGTCTCGGCATGGTCGTAGCCCCAGAACTCGGTGCGCACGCGCTGGTGCAGGCGTTCGGCCAGCGCTTCGGCGAAGCGGTCGGCCAGCGCCTTCAGCAGGATCGCGTTGTAGTCATCGTGGTCGGCCTCGAAGCGGGCCACGTGTGCATCGATGCCGATGCCGGCGGTGACCGCGAATGCGCCAATCCAGTCCTGCCTGCCGCTGTCGGCCGGGGCGATGAAATCGGCCAGGCAGAAATCGGGGCGCTCGGCCGGCTTGTCCACCTGCTGGCGCAGGAAGTGCAGGGTGGTCTCAGCAGACGGGTGCTGCACGCGGACATCGTCGCCCACGCTGTTGGCCGGCCACAGGCCGAACACCGCCTTGGCGGTCAGCCACTGCTCGTCCACGATGCGCGCCAGCATCGCCCGCGCATCGCGGTACAGATCGCTGGCCTGGGGGCCGACGATCTCGTCGGTCAGGATCGCCGGGAATTTGCCGGCCAGTTCCCAGGCCTGGAAGAACGGCGTCCAGTCGATGTAGTCGACCAGCTCGGCCAACGGGTAGTCATCGAACACATGCAGGCCGGGCTGCTTCGGCGCAGGGGGTGTGTAGTTGTCCCAGTCGCCCCGGAACTTCTGCCCGCGTGCATGTTCCAGCGTGACCAGTCGCTTGGCGTCACCGCGGTTGCGATGGCGGGCGCGGATCTCGGCATAGTCCGCTTCGTTGGCGGCCACGAAGGCATCGCGCAGGTCGCGCGAGATCAGTGACTGCGCCACGCCAACCGCGCGCGAGGCATCCTTCACCCACACGGTGGGGGCCTGGTAATGCGGGTCGATCTTCAGCGCGGTATGCGCGCGCGAGGTGGTGGCGCCGCCGATCAGCAAGGGCAGGTCGAAGCCCTGCCGCTGCATTTCGCGGGCGACGTGGCTCATCTCCTCCAGCGACGGGGTGATCAGGCCGGACAGACCGACCAGATCGGCGTTGTGTTCGCGCGCGGCGTCGAGGATCTTCTGCGCCGGCACCATCACGCCCAGGTCGATCACTTCGAAGTTGTTGCAGGCCAGGACCACGCCGACGATGTTCTTGCCGATGTCATGCACATCGCCCTTCACCGTGGCCATGATGATGCGGCCGTTGCTCTTGGCGGTATCGCCGCTGCGTGCCTTCTCGGCCTCGATGTACGGCAGCAGGTAGGCCACCGCTTTCTTCATCACGCGCGCGGATTTGACCACCTGCGGCAGGAACATCTTCCCGGCCCCGAACAGGTCGCCGACGATGTTCATGCCATCCATCAGCGGGCCTTCGATCACGTCCAGCGGGCGGCTGGAGCCCTGCCGCGCCAGTTCGGTGTCTTCCTCCACCCAGGCGTCCAGGCCGTGCACCAGCGCATGCGCCAGGCGCTGTGCCACCGGTTTTTCGCGCCAGGACAGGTCCTCGGCCTTGGCCGCGCCCTTCTTGCCCTTGTAGCGCTCGGCGATCTCCAGCAGGCGCTCGGTGGCGTCGCTGCGGCGGTTGAGGATCACATCCTCAACGCGTTCGCGCAGGTCCGGTTCCAGCTCGTCGTAGATCGGCATGGCGCCGGCGTTGACGATGCCCATGTCCATGCCGGCGGCAATGGCGTGGTACAGGAAGACCGAATGGATGGCCTGGCGTACCGTCTCGTTGCCACGGAACGAGAACGACACGTTGGAGACGCCGCCGGAGACATGGCAGTGCGGCAGGGTCTGCTTGATGATGCGGGTGGCTTCGATGAAGTCCACCGCATAGTTGTCGTGCTCTTCGATGCCGGTGGCCACGGCGAAGATGTTCGGGTCGAAGATGATGTCCTGCGGCGGGAAGCCGATCTCATCGACCAGGATGCGGTAAGCGCGGGTGCAGATCTCCACCTTGCGCGCGCAGGTGTCGGCCTGGCCGGTTTCGTCGAAGGCCATCACCACTGCGGCGGCGCCGTAGCGCAGCACCTTGCGCGCGTGCTCGCGGAACAGGGCTTCGCCTTCCTTCAGCGAGATCGAGTTGACCACGCTCTTGCCCTGCAGGCACTTCAGGCCGGCTTCGATCACGCTCCACTTCGACGAATCGACCATCACCGGAATGCGCGCGATGTCCGGCTCGGACATGATCAGGTTCAGGTAGCGGGTCATCGCCGCTTCCGAATCGATCAGGCCTTCGTCCATGTTCACATCGAGGATCTGCGCACCGCTGGCCACCTGCTGCCGGGCCACGTCCACCGCTTCTTCGTAGCGGCCTTCCTTGATGAGCTTGCGGAACTGCGCGCTGCCGGTGACGTTGGTGCGCTCGCCCACGTTGACGAACAGCAGGTCCGGGGTGATGACCAGTGGTTCCAGGCCGGACAGGCGGGTGTAGGGCGTGGTGCTCATGCGGCCTGCTGCTCCTGTGCTCCGGGCACCGCGCGCGGTGGCAGCCCGGCCACGGCCTGGGCGATGGCACGGATATGGTCCGGGGTGGAGCCGCAGCAACCCCCGACCAGGTTCAGCAGCCCATCTTCGGCAAAGCTGCGCAGCGTGGCGGCCATTTCCTCGGGCGTTTCATCGTATTCGCCGAAGGCATTGGGCAGGCCGGCGTTGGGGTGCGCGCTGACGTAACAGGGGGCGACCTGGGCCAGGGTTTCCACATGCGGACGCATCGCGTCGGCGCCCAGCGCGCAGTTCAGGCCGATCGACAGCGGCCGCGAATGCGCCAGCGAGGCGTAGAAGGCTTCCGCGGTCTGCCCGGACAGGGTGCGCCCGGAGGCATCGGTAATCGTGCCGGAGATCATGATCGGCAGGCGCGCACCGCGTGCATCGAAGGCCTCTTCGATGGCGTACAGGGCGGCCTTGGCGTTCAGCGTGTCGAAGATGGTTTCGACCATCAGGGTGTCCGCGCCGCCATCGATCAGGCCATCAATGGCCTCGCGATAGGTATCGCGCAGGGCGTCGAAGCTGGTGTTGCGGAAGCCGGGATCGTTCACATCCGGGCTGATCGAGGCGGTGCGGCTGGTCGGGCCCAGTACGCCGATCACGAAGCGCGGCTTGTCCGGGGTGGTGGCCTGCACCGCATCGCAGCAGGCGCGCGCCACGGCGGCACCGGCCTTGTTCAGTTCGTACACCAGGTGTTCCAGGTGGTAATCGGCCTGGCTGACCGAGGTGGCGTTGAACGTATTGGTTTCCACCAGATCCGCGCCGGCCTGCAGATAGGCGGTGTGGATGTCGGCGATGACCTGCGGCCGGGTCAGCAGCAGCAGATCGTTGTTGCCCTTCAGGTCATGCCCTTCGGGTGTGCCATGGTCGCAGCCGGGGCCGTGGCTGTGGTCGTAGCCATCGGCGAAGCGTTCGCCGCGGTAGTCCGCTTCCTGCAGGCCGTGGCGCTGGATCATCGTGCCCATCGCGCCATCGATGATCAGGATGCGCGCGCGTAGGGCGTCGAGCAGGGCGTTGGCACGTTCGGGATGCAACCACGGCAGGCTGGACACGGCGACCTCAGGGCTTGTTGGCGATCAGCGAGATGACTTCAAAGTGCGGCGGGCGCTTCTCGCGCGTGACTGTTTCCAGGCTCGATACCTGCAGTCCCGCCTTGTCCACGAACTTGCGCAGTTCCTTGTCGCTGAAACCGAGGTTGACGTGGCCATAGGCTTCCACCGCCGCCTTGTGTTCGTGGCGGGCCAGGCTGCACAGCAGCAGGCGACCGCCCGGGCGCAGCACGCGGGCCGCCTCGGTCACCGCCTGTGCCGGCTTGCTGGCATAGGTCAGCGCGTGCATCAGCACCACCAGGTCGAAGCTGCGGTCCTTGAAGGGCAGGGCGTGCATGTCGCCTTCGCGCACTTCCACGTTGGGCAGGCGGCGCAGGCGCTCGCTGGCCGCGGCCACCACGCGCGCGCTGGTGTCGATGCAGATGTAGCGCTTGGCATGCGGGGCCACCAGCTCGGCCAGCACGCCATCGCCGGAGGCGATGTCCAGCACGTCGCCGGTTTCCAGCAGCGGCAGCGCGGTGCGCGCCAGCGCTTCCCAGGTGCGGCCCGGGGAATAGTGGCGTTCCATGTCGCCGGCCACGCTGTCGGCCCAGTTCTGGTCGGCGGCGCGGTGGGCCAGCACGGCGGCCACGCGTTCAGCATCCTGGCGCAGCAGCGGATCATCGCTTCCATTGCTCAGGGCATGCCACAATGCACGCTGCGCCGGGTCCAGCTGGGCCTCGTCGAAGCGGTAGTAGGCCGACACGCCCGAGCGGCGGTCGCGCACCAGGCCGGCTTCCTTCAGCCGCGCCAGATGGGTGGACACCCGTGGCTGCGCCAGCCGGGTAATGGCCGACAACTCGGCCACGGTCAGCTCCTCCTGCTCCAGCAGCGCCAGCAGGCGCACGCGGGTGGCGTCGGCGAACACCTTCAGGCGGGTCGACCAGTCTTCCAGATCCATAATATCTACCTATCGCGATATAGAGATATATTCGCCGACGGGTGCTGTCATGGTCAAGCAGGTGCGTGCGGCGAGTCAGCCGCCGATGCCCGCCCGCAGTTACAATCGGCACATCCGCGGGCGCCTGTTGCGGCCCCCGTCATCATGTACCTGGGAGGGTGTTGTGGATTTCAGCTTTACCGAAGAGCAGTTGATGCTGCAGGACGTGGCGCGGCGCATCGCGCAGGAAAAGATCGCCCCCAGCGCGGAGCACCATGACCGCACCGGCGAGTTCCCCCTTGAGAACATCCGCCTGCTGGGCGAAAACGGCCTGATGGGCATCGAAGTGCCGACCGAGTACGGCGGCGCGGGCATGGACCCGATCGCCTACGTGCTGGCAATGGTGGAAGTGGCCGCCGGCGATGCCGCGCATTCGACCATCATGTCGGTGAACAATTCGCTGTTCTGCAACGGCATCCTGACCCATGGCAGCGAGGCGCAGAAGCAGAAGTACGTGCGCGCCATCGCCGAGGGCGAGGCCATCGGCGCCTTCGCGCTGACCGAGCCGCAGTCCGGTTCCGATGCCACCGCCATGCGTTGCCGCGCGGTGAAGCAGGCCGATGGCACCTACGTGATCAACGGCAAGAAGAGCTGGATCACCTCCGGTCCGGTGGCCAAGTACATCGTGCTGTTCGCGATGAGCGAGCCGGACAAGGGCGCGCGCGGCATCACCGCCTTCCTGGTCGACACCGACAAGGCTGGCTTCGGCCGCGGCAAGACCGAGCCCAAGCTGGGCATCCGTGCGTCGGCCACCTGCGAGATCGAGTTCAACGATTACGTGGCGCAACCCGAAGAGGTGCTGGGCCAGGAAGGCGAGGGCTTCAAGATCGCCATGGGCGTGCTCGACGCCGGCCGCATCGGCATCGCCTCGCAGGCGATCGGCATCGCCCGCGCCGCCTATGAAGCCACGATCGAATACGTGAAGGACCGCAAGGCCTTCGGCGCGGCCATCGGCACCTTCCAGATGACCCAGGCCAAGATTGCCGACATGAAGTGCAAGCTGGACGCGGCGCTGCTGCTGACCCTGCGCGCGGCGTGGGTGAAGGGCGAAGGCAAGCGCTTCAGCAACGAGGCGGCCATCGCCAAGCTGACCGCCTCGGAAGCGGCGATGTGGATCACCCACCAGGCCGTGCAGATCCACGGCGGCATGGGCTATTCCAAGGAAATGCCGCTGGAGCGCTACTTCCGTGATGCCAAGATCACCGAGATCTACGAAGGCACCTCGGAAATCCAGCGCCTGGTGATTGCCCGCAACGAGACCGGGCTGCGCTGAGCCCCGCGCAACCGTGAGCGGGAACGTGCCAACCCCGGTTGGCGCGCCCTGGCCGCCTGCTTGGTAGGTGCCAACCTTGGTTGGCACTGAATGGCGGCTTGGTAGGTGCCAACCTTGGTTGGCACGCATCGACGAGCGCCAACCAAGGTTGGCGCCTACCGGAAGTCCCGACAACTGCGACACAACGCGCGCCGCCATGGTCAAATGCGATCCGCTTTTCGTTCTGGAGACGTTGAATGATCTATCGCGGTTGGGGGTTTCTGACCCTGGTGACGCCGATTGCAGCGATCCTGCTGCTGGCGTATTTCTTCCCGCACGATGGCCCGAAGGGGAATATTCCGCTGCAGCAGGTGCTGCTGGGCGCGGGCCTGGGTGCTGCGCTGAACGTGCTGCTGGGGCTTTGGTTGAACCGCGCGCCGCGGCAGAAGGGTGAGGCCGCGCCGCATCATTTCTTCTTCGTGCCGATGCAGTGGGTGGCGCTGCTGATCGTGGTGGTGTGCGGCGCGATCGCGTTGCTGCGCTGAAGCGCGGCGAGTGCCGACCAAGGTCGGCACCTACCCGAAGCGCCTGCACCCGGTAGGTGCCAATCTTGGTTGGCACGCATCCCGGTAGTCACCAACAAAAAGGCCCCGGATCGCTCCGGGGCCTTTTCATTTCACTCTACCGCCGGATCAACGATCCGGACGGTGTGCCGATTCGGCATCACGCTGGCGCTCCATGAACTCCTTGGACGGTTCATCCAGCTTGTCGCCCAGCATGCGGCGCACCACCACGAAGAACACCGGGATCATCAGCAGACCCAGCAGGGTGGCAAACAGCATGCCGCCGATCACGCCGGTACCGATGGCGTGGCGCGAGTTGGCGCCGGCACCGGTAGAGATGGCCATCGGGATCACGCCCATGATGAAGGCGAACGAGGTCATCAGGATCGGGCGGAAACGCAGGCGGGCCGCTTCGATGGTGGCATCGCGCAGGGTCTTGCCCGCCGCACGCTGCTCCACCGCGAATTCCACGATCAGGATCGCGTTCTTCGCGGCCAGGCCGATCACGGTGATCATGCCGATCTTGAAGAAGATGTCGTTGGGCAGGCCACGCATCATCGACAGGCCGATGGCACCCAGCACGCCCAGCGGCACCACCAGCAGCACCGCCACCGGAATCGACCAGCTTTCATACAGGGCGGCCAGGCAGAGGAACACCACCACCACCGACAGCACCAGCAGCAGGGTGGCCGCGTTGCCCGCCAGGATTTCCTGGTAGGACATGCCCGACCAGTCGTAACCGTAGCCGGCCGGCAGGTCGTTGTTGACGATGTCTTCCATCGCGGTCATCGCTTCACCCGAGCTCTTGCCCGGTGCCTGCGAACCGACGATGTTGATGGCCGAATAGCCGTTGTAGCGGCTCAGCGACGGCGGTGCCGACACCCACTCGGAACTGACCACGGTGCTCAGCGGGATCATCGCGCTGGTGCCATCGGCATTCGTGGTCAGGCTGGACGGGCTGTAGAAGCTCTTCAGCGATTCCTGGCCAGTACGGTACGGCGCGTCGGCCTGCATGGTCACGCGCTTGATGCGGCCCTGGTAGAAGAAGTCGTTCACGTACACCGGGGCCAGCATCAGCTGCACCGTGCTGTACACGTCCGACACCGACATGCCCATCGACTGCGCCTGCACGCGGTCCACGTGCAGCTGCAGCTGCGGGGCGTTTTCCAGGCCGTTGGGGCGCACGCCGGCCAGCTTGTCGGTTTCCTGCGCGGCCTTGCCCAGCAGCATGTTGCGCGCCTGGGTCAGCTGTTCGTAGCCCTGGCCACCACGGTCCTGCAGCCACATGTCGAAGCCGCCGAACTGGCCCAGACCCTGCACGGTGGGCAGGTTGACCACGAAGATCTGCGCTTCCTTGATGCCGTAGAACGCGCCGTTCATGTTCTGGATGAACTCCGGAACGGTGACCTTGCGTTCGTCCCAGGGCTTGAGGCGGATGAAGCCCATGCCCACGTTTTCGCCGGAACCGACGAAGCTGAAGCCGGCGATCTGCATCAGGCCTTCGTAGCCTTCCTGCTTTTCCAGGATGCCGCGCATCTGGGCGAAGACTTCGTTGGTCTGGCTCTTCGGCGAACCCGGCGGCAGCTGCACGATGGCCAGTGCGTAGCCCTGGTCTTCTTCAGGCAGGAAGCTGCCGGGCATGCGGGTGAACAGGAAGCCGCACAGCGCGGTCAGCACCACGGCCAGGATCATCCAGCGCGGCGCATGCTTCACCGCCGAGGTGATGTGGCCGACGTAGGTGTGGCTGATCTTGTCGTAGTACTTGTTGAAGGTGCGGTAGACGATGTTCGGGTGGTCGTTGTGGGTCGGCTTCAGGAAGGTGGCACACAGGGCCGGGGTGAAGCCCAGCGCCAGGAACGCCGAGAAGCCCATCGAAATGGCGATGGTCAGTGCGAACTGCTTGTAGATCTCACCGGCGGCGCCGCCCTGCAGCGCCGAGGGAATGAACACTGCCGCCAGAACAACGGTGATGGCCACGACCGCGCCGGTGATCTGGGTCATCGCCTTCTGCGTGGCGGGCTTGGGCGCGAGGCCCTCCTCGGTCATGATGCGTTCGACGTTCTCGATCACCACGATCGCGTCATCGACCACGATGCCGATCGCCAGCACCATCGCGAACAGGGTCAGCTGGTTGATCGTGAAGCCGATCATCCACATGCCCAGGAAGGTACCCAGCAGGGCCACCGGAATGACCAGGGTGGGGATGATGGTGGCGCGGAAGTTCTGCAGGAAGATCAGCATCACCAGGAACACCAGCAACACCGCTTCAAACAGCGTCTTGACCACTTCCTCGATGGAGATCTTGACGAAGGTGGTGCTGTCGTACGGCGAGAACCAGCTCACGCCCGCCGGGAAGCTGGGCTGCAGTTCGTCCATCTTGGCGCGCACCGCATCGGCCACGTTCAGGGCGTTGGCGCCCGGCAGCAGCTGGATGGCGAAGGCGCCGGTGGGGGCGCCGTTGTACTGGGTGTCGAAGCCGTAGTTGTTGGCGCCGAAGCCGATGCGGGCGATGTCCTTCAGCAGCACGCGCGAGCCATCGGCGTTGGCACGCAGGATGATGTTCTCGAACTCTTCGGGCGAGCTGAAGCGGCCTTCGGCCGAGACCGTGGCGGTGAAGTGGCCATCGGGCGAGGGGTCCGAACCCAGCGAACCGGCAGCGAACTGCACGTTCTGGGCGCGCACCGCCGCCAGCACCTGGCTGGCCGACAGGCCGTAGCCCTGCATCTTTTCCGGGTTCAGCCAGATGTTCATGGCGTACTCGGAACCGAACTGCTGGGTGCTGCCGACGCCGGGGATACGCGAGACCTGGTCGAGCACGCGCGAGCCGACGATGTCGTTCAGCGCATCACGGGTGATCGACGGGGTTTCCGAACGCAGGCCCACCACCATCAGGAAGCCGGCGTTGGCCTTGGCCACCACCACGCCCTGCTGGGTCACTTCGGTGGGCAGGCGCGGCGTTGCCAGCGACACCTTGTTCTGCACCTGCACCTGGGCGATGTCCGGGTCGGTACCGGTTTCAAAGGTCAGGGTGATCTGCGCACGGCCATTGGACGAAGACGACGAGCTGAAATACAGCAGATGATCGATACCGGTCAGCTGCTGCTCGATCACCTGGGTGACCGATTTTTCCGTCGTGTCCGCGCTGGCGCCCGGGTAGGTGGCCGACACGGTCACCTGCGGTGGGGCGATGTTGGGGTAGGACTCCACGCCAAGGTTGAGGATCGCGATCACGCCGCTGAGCGAGATCAGGATCGCCACCACCCAGGCGAAGACCGGATGTTCGATGAAAAATTTAGGCATGACGGAAGGGTCCCGTTACTGCTTGTTCGATTCGGTGGCAGCCGGTTCGGCCTTGTCGGCCGCTTCGGCCGGGGCCTTGTCGGCGGCCGGTGCGGCACCGGCGGCGGCCGGCTTGGCGCTGGCATTGGCGTCCTGGCCCGGGGTCCAGGGCTTGGCCGTGGCCGGTGCCCCTTCCTTGACCTTCTGCACGCCGGCAACGATCACCTTGTCACCGGCGGCCAGGCCGTCGCTGACCAGCCAGTTGCCGCCCTGGGCACCGTCGGTCTTCACGTTCTTGCGCACCACCTTGCCGTCGGCGCCGACCACCATCACGAAGCCGCCCATGGTGTCGCGCTGCAGGGCCTGCTGCGGAACCAGGTAAGCGTTGTTGCGGTCACCCAGGTTGGCCTGGAAGCTGACGAAGGCGCCCGGCAGCAGGATCTGCTGCGGGTTCGGCAGCACCGCACGCAGGGACACCGCACCGGTGGTCGGGTCCACGGTGGTGGACGAGAAGTCCAGGGTGCCCTGTTCGCCGTAGGTGGTGCCGTCGGACAGCTTCACCGCCACGGTGGCCTTGCCATCGCCGGACAGCGCCAGCGCGCCCTTGGCCTGCTGCGCGCGCAGCAGGCTCAGTTCGTCCACGCTCAGCGAGAAGTTCACGTACAGCGGGTCCAGCTGGTCCACGGTGGTCAGCAGGGTCACATCGCCCTGGCCGACCAGCGCGCCTTCGGTCACCTGCTGCTTGTTGGCCACGCCGCTGATCGGCGCGGTCACTTCGGCATAGCCCAGGCTGATGCGCGAGGACGATACGGCCGCTTCGGCCTGCTTCACCGCGGCCAGCGCGGTGCGCTCAGTGGCCTGGGCGGCGTCCAGGTCGGACTTGGACACGTACTGCTGCGGGGCCAGCGAGCGGGCGCGGTCGGCGGCGACCTTGGCGTTGGCATAGGTGGCGCGGGCCGAGGCCAGCTGGGCCTCGGAAGCATTCAGTTCGGCGCGCAGCGGGGCCGGATCGATCAGGAACAGGGTCTGGCCCTGCTTGACCTGGCTGCCTTCCTGGTAGACGCGCTTGAGCAGCACGCCGGGCACGCGGGCGCGCACGTCGGCACTGCGGTAGGGCGACAGGCGGCCGACCAGTTCACGCTGCAGCGGCAGGGTCTGCGGCTTGGCATCGATCACGCCCACTTCCGGCGGCGGGGGCGTCTGCTGTTCCGGCTTCTTGCAGGCCGCCAGGGCGACAGCGACGGCACACGTCAAGGCAAGGGTGCGGAGTGGGGCGGTCATCAGGAGAAACTCCGGTGTTGGTTTGTAGGCGGGACCGCTGCCGGTTCCGGCGCAAACGCGCGCAGGAAACCGTCAACGGAGAACTCGGCCCAGCGCCTGCGCGCACGCGCGTCATCGCGATGGGGGGTATGGAAGCGTTGTTTGTCGAAATCCTGACCGGCGATCATGCTCAGCAGCAGTTCGGCCATGTAGTGCGGGTCGTCATGCCGGAGCAGGCCACGCCTGCAAACGGTTTCAATCCATTCAGCAAGATGAAGTGTCAGCGCCCCGGCGCCTTCCCGGTACAGCGTACGCGCCTCTTCGGGGAACTGGGATGCATCGGCGGCAATCAGTCGGCAGGCCTGGCCCACGTGGGGCTGGTTGAAGTGCTCCAGGAAGTCGGTGGCGAACTGCAACAGGCTGGCACGCAGGTCGTCACTGCGGAGTGCACGCAGCAGGATGCCGCTGGCATCGCCCACGTGCCGCTGCACGACCCGGCGCAGCAGGTCCTGCTTGCTGCCGTAGCGCGAATAGAGCGTCTGTTTGGAACAGCCGGCCTGCTGGGCCACCGCGTCCATGCTCATCTGCATGCCCTGGCGGCCCAGCAGTTCGCGCACGGCATCGAACACGCGCTCATCGCGCGCGTCCACGGCAACGGGGAGGGGAGTGGGGTTCACGCGGTGGACTATACCGTCCAGTTCAGGATTGTGGAATCGTGCCGATAGTCCTGCCTGTCACCTGCCGCGTGGTTTTCCGTAACACGCTTTGCCGATCCTGTCGGCAGCGGCGCAACGCCCGTGCGCGCCATACCGGTGCGAACTGAATAGGCGTCTAAACCGCAGCAAACCCGAATCTGGTTATTCCGTCCTGCAGCAAGGCCTTTACGCGGGATAGGTCTACAATTTCATTTTCCCAACTGAGCAAGCGCATCGCTCTGCCATGAAACCGCAAAAAACCGCAGCCAAGACCGTGAAAAACAAGACCAAGCCAGCTGAGTCGGAGGTCGCAGTGACCGCTGGTTTCTCCCTGGAGCCGGTGTACACGGCCTTGCGCAAGCGTTACCCCTCTGCCGCGCAGGCCGAGGCAGTGGCATTCGCCGCGGATTTCTACAAGCGCATGGAGTCGGACGAGTTCCCGCACCACAGCGCTGACGAGTGGGCCGCGCTGGCCGCCGACACGCTGGAATTCGCTCGTGCCCGCAAGGCTGGCAAGGCCAACGTGCGCGTGTTCAACCCGACCACCAAGGCCAACGGCTGGGAATCGCCGCACACGGTGCTGCAGATCGTCAATGACGACATGCCGTTCCTCGTCGATACCGTCACCATGACCCTGGCCGAACAGGGCGTGGGCGTGCATGTGCTGGGCCACCCGGTGCTGCGCTTCACCCGCGACAAGGCCGGCAAGCTGGCCAAGGTGGGCGAGGGCGAAGCCGAATCGGTGATGCTGCTGGAAATCGACCGCCAGCCGGCCGATGCCATGGCCGCCATCGAACAGGCCATCAACAAGGCGCTGGATGAAGTGCGCGCCATCGTGCGCGACTGGCAGCCGATGAAGGACAAGGCCCTGGCCCTGGCCGACGATCTGGGCAGCCGCACCCTGCCGGTGGACGACACCTCGCGCGCCGAAGCACAGGAATTCCTGCGCTGGGCCGCCGACAACCACTTCACCTTCTTCGGCTACCGCGAATACCGCGTGGAGAAGCAGGGCAAGGAAGACGTGCTGGCACCGCTGAACGACACCGGCCTGGGCCTGATGCGCGGCAAGGACAAGTCCGCTGCGCGCCCGGTCAAGACGCTGGCCGCGCAGGGCCTGAACACCACGTCCGGGCTGAAGGACGCGCTGATCCTGACCAAGACCAATGCCCGTTCGCGCGTGCACCGCGCCGGCTACATGGACTACATCGGCGTGCTGGAATTCGACGCCAAGGGCAAGATCATCGGCGAACAGCGCTTCCTGGGCCTGTTCACCTCCAGCGCCTACAACCGCCGCCCGTGGGAAATCCCGCTGGTGCGCCAGCGCCACGAACACGTGATGAAGCAGTCCGGCCTGGCCCCGGCCAGCCACAGCGGCAAGGCCTTGCGCCACATCCTGGAAACCCTGCCGCGCGAAGAGCTGTTCCAGTCCAGCGAGGACGAACTGCTGCGCACCGCCATGGGCGTGCTGGGCCTGCAGGAACGCGTGCGCAGCCGCCTGTTCCTGCGCCGCGACAAGTACAGCCGTTTCATTTCCGCACTGGTCTACCTGCCGCGCGAGCGCTTCAACACCGACGTGCGCCTGCGCATCGAGGCCATGCTGAAGGAAGCGCTGCACGGTGAGTACGTGGACAGCTCGGTGGTGCTGGGCGAATCGCCGCTGGCCCAGGTGCACCTGATCGTGCGCCCGAAGCCGGGCGAAATGCTCGACGTCGATACCGCCGAACTGGAACAGAAGCTGGCCCAGGTGCTGCGCAACTGGCAGGACGACCTGCGTGAAGCGCTGGTGTCGCGCCATGGCGAAACCGAAGGCCTGCGCATTGCCGCACGCATCGGCAAGGCACTGCCGGCCGGCTACATCGAAGACAACAGCACGGCCGTTGCCGCCAACGATGTCAGCCAGCTCGACGCGCTGACCGGCCCGGACGACCTGCGCCTGAGCCTGCAGGCCGTGCCGCGCGAAAGCGGCGATGGCCTGCGCCTGAAGCTGTACCGCCAGCTGGACGACATTCCGCTGTCGGACGCGCTGCCGATGATGGAAAACATGGGCCTGCGCGTGATCGCCGAGCGCCCGTACCGCCTGTCGGTGGACAACGCGCCGGTGTACGTGCAGGACTTCGAAGTCGAATCGACCGCCGGCGCCATCGATGCCGCGCGCGTGGATGAAGCCTTCGGCGAGACCTTCGCCCGCGTCTGGCACGGCGATGCCGAGAACGATGGCTTCAACCGCCTGGTGCTGGCTGCCGGCCTGCACTGGCGCCAGGTCGCCATGCTGCGTGGCTACTGCAAGTATCTGCTGCAGACCGGCGTGCCGTTCTCGCAGGCCTATGTGGAAGGCACCTTCGCCCGCTACCCGCTGTTGGCACGCCTGCTGGTGGAGCTGTTCGAAGCCCGCTTCGATCCGGCCACCGGGCATGAAAGCAAGGACGACATTGCCGCTGGCCAGGCCCATCTGAAGGCCCACTTCGATGTGCTGGCCGCCGGCGACGAGGCCACCCTGAAGGTGCTCAAGACCGTGGTCGACGCCCGCAAGGGTGACCGCGATGCGCAGATGCAGGCCGCGCGCGATGCGCTGCTGAAGCTGATGGACCGCGTGTCCAGCCTGGACGAGGACCGCATCCTGCGCTCGTTCATGGGCGTGATCGACGCGACCCTGCGTACCAGCTACTACCAGACCGATGCCAATGGCCAGCACGGCCATGTCATCAGCTTCAAGTTCGATTCGGCGCTGGTGCCGGACCTGCCCAAGCCGCGCCCGTACCGCGAAATCTTCGTGTACGGCCCGCGCGTGGAAGGTACCCACCTGCGCTTCGGTGCCGTGGCCCGTGGCGGCCTGCGCTGGTCGGACCGTCGCGAAGACTTCCGTACCGAAGTGCTGGGCCTGGTCAAGGCGCAGATGGTGAAGAACACCGTGATCGTGCCGGTCGGCGCCAAGGGTGGCTTCTTCGCCAAGATGCCGCCGGTGAACGGTGATCGCGATGCGATCTTCGCCAACGGCGTGGCCTGCTACAAGCTGTTCATCCAGGGCCTGCTGGACATCACCGACAACATCGTCAACAACAAGATCGTGCCGCCGGTGGACGTTGTGCGCCACGACATGGACGACCCGTACCTGGTGGTGGCGGCCGACAAGGGCACGGCGACCTTCAGTGACATCGCCAACGGCCTGGCCATCGCCCACGGCTTCTGGATGGGCGATGCGTTCGCCTCCGGTGGTTCGGTCGGTTACGACCACAAGGGCATGGGCATCACTGCACGCGGTGCGTGGGAATCGGTCAAGCGCCACTTCCGTGCGCTGGGCCGTGACAGCCAGACCCAGGACTTCACCACCGTCGGCGTGGGCGACATGTCCGGCGACGTGTTCGGCAACGGCATGCTGCTGTCGCGCCACATCCGCCTGCTGGCCGCGTTCGATCACCGCCACATCTTCCTGGACCCGAACCCGGATGCGGCCACCTCGTTCGTCGAGCGTGAGCGCATGTTCACCGTGCCGCGTTCCAGCTGGGCCGACTACGATGCCAAGCTGATCAGCAAGGGCGGCGGCATCTATCCGCGCAGCCTGAAGTCGATCGAGATCACCCCGCAGGTGCGTGAAGCACTGGGCCTGGACGAGAACGTCAAGGCGCTGTCGCCGAACGATCTGATGAGCGCGATCCTGAAGGCACCGGTGGACCTGCTGTGGAACGGCGGCATCGGTACCTACGTGAAGGCTGCCAGCGAACAGCACAGCGATGTCGGCGACCGCGCCAACAACGCGCTGCGCGTGAACGGTGGCGAGCTGCGCTGCAAGGTGGTGGGCGAGGGCGGCAACCTGGGCATGACCCAGCTGGGCCGCATCGAAGCCGCCCAGGCCGGCGTGCTGCTCAACACCGACTTCATCGACAACTCGGCCGGTGTGGATACCTCCGACCACGAAGTCAACATCAAGATCCTGCTCAACGATGTGGTGCGGGCCAAGAAGCTGACCGTTGAACAGCGCAACAAGCTGCTGGCGTCGATGACCGACGAAGTGGCCGACCTGGTGCTGAACGACAACTACCGCCAGAACCAGGCGCTGAGCCTGATGGAGCGGATGGCCGTCAAGCGCCTGGGTTCCAAGCAGCACTTCATCCGCACGCTGGAACAGCAGGGCCTGCTGGATCGCCAGATCGAGTTCCTGCCGTCCGATGCCGAGCTGTCCCAGCGCAAGGCGCGTGGCCAGGGCCTGACCCGTCCGGAACTGTCGGTGCTGCTGTCCTATTCCAAGCTGGTGGCGTTCGCCCAGCTGCTGGATTCGGACATTCCCGAAGACCCGTACCTGTCCAAGGAACTGCAGCGCTACTTCCCGACCCCGCTGCAGAAGAAGTACGCCGACGCGATGGAGCGTCACCGCCTGAAGCGCGAAATCATCGCCACGGCCGTGACCAACCAGACCATCAACCGCATGGGCGCCACCTTCCTGATGCGCATGCAGGAAGACACCGGCCGTTCCATCGCCGAGGTCGCCAAGGCCTACACCATCAGCCGCGAAACGCTGGATGCCCGCGCGCTGTGGGCGCAGATCGACGCGCTGGACGGCAAGCTGCCCGAATCGGTGCAGATCGACGCACTGGAAGTGATCTGGAAGCTGCAGCGTTCGTTCGTGCGTTGGCTGCTGTCGCGCCCGGGCCCGATGCCGGGCATCACCGAGGCGGTGAACCGCTACCAGGGGCCGTTCAACGACATCCGTGTCGCATCGGGCGTGCTGCCTGATTCGCAGCGTCCGACCTACGAAGCCCTGGTGGCCGAGTGGAAGGAGAAGGGCCTGCCGTCGGCACTGGCACAGCAGCTGGCGGAACTGCACTTCCTGGAGCCGGCGTTCGACATCATCGAACTGGCCCGTACCCGCAAGCTGAAGCCGGTGGACGTGTCCAAGATCCACTTCCGCCTGGGCGATGCCCTGCAGCTGCCGTGGCTGTTCGAGCAGATCGACGCGCTGGAGGTCAATGGCCGCTGGCATGCCGTGGCCCGTGGCGTGCTGCGCGACGAGCTGGCCCACCACCACCGCAACCTGGCCGGCCAGGTGCTGGCGACCAAGGGCGGCAGTGCCGAGGCCAAGGTGTCGGCGTGGATCGGCCGCGACGACAACAGCCTGCGCTTCACCCTGTCGATGCTGGCCGAACTGGCCGAGCAGAAGACCCTGGACTACCCGACTGTTTCGGTCGCAGTGCAGCGCCTGGGTCAGCTGGCGGCACATGGTGCGTAACTGAAGTAGTGCCAGGCCACGCCTGACATGCATGAACCGGAACGGCCCCGCGAAAGCGGGGCCGTTCTGCGTTGGGGGCCGCCGTTCGCCGGGCCCGGCGCTACCAGCGTGCGGGATTGCAGGTAGCGCCGGGCCATGCCCGGCGAGCGCAGCGGCGCTCGGTTATGCTCTTGAACAGCCTTCCCCCGGATCCACCCATGAGCGACACCCCCCGCATCGCTTTCCTGGCCAGCACCACCGAACCTGCGCAGATGGCCCGCGCGGCCATGGTGTCGCGCTATGGCGACCACGCGCCCGACCAGGCCGATGTGTTGTGCCCGCTGGGCGGCGACGGTTTCATGCTGCAGACCCTGCACCGCCATGGCCACCTGGGCAAACCGGTGTTCGGCATGAAGCTGGGCACGGTCGGCTTCCTGATGAACCAGTACCGCGGCGACGATGACGTGCAGGCCCGCATCGCCCGCGCCGAGCCGGCCAACCTGCGCCCGCTGGAAATGATCGCGCTGACTGAATCGGGCACCAGTACCGGCTCGCTGGCCTACAACGATGTGTCGTTGCTGCGGCAGACCCGCCAGGCCGCGCATATCGGCATTGATCTGAACGGCCAGGAGCGCGTGGCCGAGCTGATCGGCGATGGCGTGCTGGTGGCAACCCCGGCCGGCAGCACCGCCTACAACTATTCCGCGCACGGCCCGGTACTGCCGCTGGGCTCCCACACCATCGCCCTGACGCCGTTGGCCCCGTACCGGCCACGCCGCTGGCGCGGCGCCATCCTCAAGGCCGACACCGAAGTGCGCTTCCGCGTACTGGACCCGTACAAGCGCCCGGTGAGCGTGACCGCCGATTCGCACGAGACGCGTGATGTGGTGGAAGTGACCATCCGCGAATCCAGGGACCGCCGGGTGACCCTGCTGTTCGACCCCGAACACAACCTGGAAGACCGCATCCTGAGCGAACAGTTCGTTTTTTAAGGGACAATACGCCGCCGGCCCCCGCCGTCCGCTGCAAGGAACCCCCGCCATGGGCGACAACACCCCCCGTTTGCTGACCGTCGCGGTAACCTCGCGCGCGCTGTTCGATCTGGAAGAGAGCCACGCGCTGTTCGAGAGCGATGGTGTGGCGGCCTATGCCGAATACCAGCGCCAGCACGAGGATGACATCCTGGGGCCGGGTGTCGCGTTCCCGGTGGTGCGCAAGCTGTTGGCACTGAACCAGGGCGCCAGCCCGGAAAACCCGCGGGTGGAAGTGATCCTGCTGTCGCGCAACTCGGCCGACACAGGCCTGCGCATCTTCAATTCCATCCAGCATTACGGGCTGGGCATCATCCGCGCCACCTTCACCGCCGGCGAGCCCACCTGGCCGTATGTGAAGCCGTTCGGCACCGATCTGTTCCTGTCGGCCAACCCCGAATCGGTGCGCAGTGCGCTGCGCCATGGCATTGCCGCCGCCACCATCCTGCCCAAGCCGCCGGGTGAAACCGCCGCAGCCGCCGAAGACCAGGTGGTGCACAGCGAGCGCAACGCCGGCCAGCTGCGCATTGCCTTCGATGGCGACGCGGTGATCTTCGGTGATGAAAGCGAGCGCATTTCGCGCGAGCAGGGCGTGGAAGCGTTTGGCCGCCACGAGCGCGAGCGCGCGCGCGAGCCGCTCAGCGGCGGGCCGTTCCGCGGCTTCCTGTCGGCGCTGCACACGCTGCAGGAAGTGTTCCCGGCCGGTGAGAGTGCGCCGATCCGCACCGCGCTGGTGACCGCGCGTTCGGCGCCGGCGCACGAGCGGGTGATCCGCACCCTGCGCGAATGGGGCGTGCGCCTGGATGAAGCCCTGTTCCTGGGCGGCCGGCACAAGGGCCCGTTCCTGCAGGCCTTCGGCGCAGACATTTTCTTCGATGATTCACAGCACAACATCGACAGCGCCCGCGAACACGTGGCCGCCGGCCACGTGCCGCACGGCGTCGCCAACGAAGGATGACGTTCGCCGGGGGGGGGGGGCGGCCGGGCCGCGGGGGGGGGGGCGGGGGGCGGGCGGGCGGGGGGGGGGGGGGGGGGGGGGG
>NZ_JACVUD010000022.1:0-52076 GCF_016624905.1 Stenotrophomonas sp. S49
GTAGAGTCGAGCTTGCTCGACTGCTTTGCGCACAGCAGTCGAGCAAGCTCGACTCTACCGTGCAATCGCCCGTTCCGGCATGGCCACGTCGCACCGCCGGCGCGACAATACCCCCATGACCGAACGCATCCCCCTGCTGCTGCTCCCCGGCCTGCTCAATGACGCCGAGCTGTGGCGCGCGCAGCTGGCCGATCTGGCCGACATCGCCGACTGTACGGTGGGCGACCAGACCCGTGGTGAAACCCTGCAGGCGGTGGCCGAGGACGTGCTGGCGCAGGCGCCCGAGCGCTTCGCCTTGGCCGGCTTCTCCCTGGGCGGCTTCGTTGCCCAGCAGATCCTGCGCATCGCGCCCGAGCGTGTGCTGCGGCTGGCGCTGGTCGATACCTCGATCCATGCCGATTCGCCGGAGCGCGCCGAACAGCGCCGCAGCCAGCGCGCCAGCGTGCGCCTGCCGGGCAAGTTCCATGGGTTTGGCGATGCGCTGATGCGCAGCTACATCGATGCCTCGCGGTTGGACGACTACGTGCTGGTGCAGCGCGTACGTGACATGACCGCACGCCTGGGCGCCGAGGTATTCCTGCGCCAGAGTGGGCTGGAACGCCGCGATGGCCACGACGTGCTGGCCGCCTACCGCGATCCGCTGCTGATTGTCTGCGGGGCCAACGACCGCATCACGCCGTTGGCGGTGAGCGAGGAAATGCACGCGCTGGTGCCACATTCGCAGCTGGTGGTGGTGCCCGATTGCGGGCACCTGGCACCCATGGAAAAGCCGGACGAAGTGAATGCGGCGATGCGCGGGTGGTTGTCGCACAGCAGGGGCTGAATCCCGCTTCCGGTAGGTGCCGACCTTGGTCGGCACGGTGTTTCAGCGACCGACCAACGGCCAGTGCCGACCAAGGTCGGCACCTACCAATTCCAGCCCCTGACCGCAGCCGGGATCAATCCCAGGCCGGTGCAATGCCTTCCGGGTTGGCCAGGCGATGGGCGCAGTCCAGCTTGGCGATCTGCGCCACGTCATCGTCGCTGGTTTATCTGGTCGCAAAGTCCAAGCGAGAATCCTCCCCACCAGCCCCGTAATGCCGATAAAAATCACGATCCTCCCAGTCGTCGCGGAAGGCTGCGGGTATGCGGGACGCGACATCATTCACCGCCAACGCGCGATCACCGCTGAAGAAGCTCTCCATTCGATCTTCTGCAATCTGCAGCAGCTCGGGCCAACGCATTTCATGGGCGACGAGTTCGATCAGTTCGATCGGCAGGCTACCCGAATCCAGCCGTTCCGGAGAGCGCAGCGACAGTGCAGAACGAACCTTTGAGACAAATGCACCTCTCAATTCTGGCTCTTTTCTCAAGACTCGAATGACCTCGAAAAACGACGCCTCAGCGGAGTTCACGCCAAAGCCAGCGGCCAGAATACGAAGAGAGTTCTCAATCAAGATGTCGAGAAGTTGAGATGACTTGAGTGGATTCATTGCAAAGAGTTCTCCGCTTTTTTCCAGTCGCGTCTGGCCCTTGGGGGGGACTGGCCAATTATCACCTCGCCGGAGGTCCTGGCGACATAAGCGCGCTTTGCACCGCCCACGGTGCGCCGCGTCTGGTAGGTGCCGACCTTGGTCGGCACGCTGTTTCATCGACCGACCAACGGCCAGTGCCGACCAAGGTCGGCACCTACCAATTCCAGCCCCTGACCGCAGCCGGGATCAATCCCAGGCCGGGGCGATGCCTTCCGGGTTGGCCAGGCGATGGCCGCGGTCCAGCTTGGCGATCTGCGCCATGTCATCGTCGGTCAGGCGGATCGCGGCGGCTTCCAGGTTGCCGGCCAGGTTCTCGCGCTTGGTGGACGAGGGAATGACCGCAAAGCCCTGCTGCAGAGCCCAGGCCAGCGCCACCTGGGCCGGGGTGGCCTGGTGGCGGCCGGCAATGGCCTGGATCACCGGATCCTTCAGCACTTCGCCATAGGCCAGGCTCATGTAGGCGGTAATGCGGATGCCGTTATCCTGCAGGAACTTCACCAGCAGGCGGTTCTGCAGGTACGGGTGGATCTCGATCTGGTTGGTGGCGATGGCATCGGCGCCCAGGATCTCGATCGCCTTGCGGGTCTGGGCGATGGTGAAGTTGGAAATGCCGATCTCGCGGGTCAGGCCCTGCGCCTTGGCCTCGGCTAGTGCCGGCAGGTATTCCTCCATCGGCACATCCACCTTGTCGTTCGGCGAAGGCCAGTGGATCAGCGCCAGGTCCACATGGTCGGTGCGCAGCTTCTGCAGGCTGGTGCGCAGGCTGGCCAGCAGCGCGTCGTGCTTGAACTCGCTGATCCACACCTTGGTGGTCAGGTAGATTTCCTCGCGCGGCACGCCGGATTCGGCGATCGCCTGGCCGACTTCGGCCTCGTTGTCATAGATCTGCGCGGTATCCACGGCGCGGTAGCCGACGTCCAGTGCGTTGCGCACCGAATCGATCACGGTCTGGTCTTTCAGGCGGAAGGTGCCAAGGCCAAAGGCGGGGACAGTCATGGGAAGCTCCAACGGGGGAAAGGAGTGAACAGGAAGGGTAGGGCAGCGACCGTATGCATGCCGGCAACGGTGCATTGCATGGCCGGTCAATGTGCGGCGGCGGCAATGCCCTCGGCGCGGTGGTCCACGCCGTCGCGGCGGTCCAGGCGGCCGCTGAGTGCGGTCAGTGCATAGGCGGCCACCACCACCAGCGCGCCCAGCCACGGGGTGTGCATCAGGCCGATGTGCTCCACCACCAGGCCACCCAGCGAGGCGCCCAGGGCGATGCCGATGTTGAACGCGGCGATGTTCAGGCCCGAGGCCACGTCGGTCGCCTGCGGTGCATAGCGCTGCGCCTGCTTGACCACATACACCTGCAGGCCCGGCACGTTGCCGAAGGCGACCGCGCCCAGCGCCAGCACGGTCAGCAGCATCAACCAGGTGTTGTAGGCGGTGAAGGTGAGCACCAACAGCACCAGCGCCAGCAGGGCGAAGATGCGCTTCAGCGCCGGCACCGGGCCCAGCCGGTCGGCCAGGCGGCCGCCCCACAGGTTGCCGATTGCCACCGACACGCCGTACACCAGCAGCACCAGGCTGACCGCATTGGCCGAAAAGCCGGTCACGTCCTGCAGGATCGGCGCCAGGTAGGTGAAGGCCAGGAAGGTGCCGCCGTAGCCCAGCGCGGTCATCGCATAGACCAGCAGCAGGCGCGGCTGCGCCAGCACGCCCAGTTGCTGGCGGAAGCTGGCCGGCGCGCTCTGCGGCACCGTGCGCGGCACGAACAGCAGCGCGCCCAGCAGGGCGACCACGCCCAGCGCGGCCACGGCCAGGAAGGTGGCACGCCAGCCCAGGTGCTGGCCGATGAAGGTGCCCAGCGGCACACCGGTCACCAGCGCCACGGTCAGGCCGGTGAACATGATGGCGATGGCCCTGGCGGCCTTTTCCTTCGGCACCACCGCGGTGGCGATGATCGAGCCGATGGAGAAGAACACGCCATGGGCCAGGCCGGTGAGGATGCGCGCGGCGATCAGCGAGGTATAGCCCGGTGCCATCCAGGCAATCACGTTGCCCAGAGTGAACAGCACCATCAGCGCCACCAGCAGCTGCTTGCGCGGTACGCGCCCGGTCAGCGCGGTCAGCACCGGCGCGCCGATGGCCACGCCCAGCGCGTACAGGGAAACCAGCAGGCCGGCCGAGGGCAGGCTGACGTGCAGGTCGGCGGCGATGGTCGGGATGAGGCCGACGATGACGAACTCGGTGGTGCCAATGGCGAACGCGCCGAGCGTCAGCGCCAGCAGGGCCAGGGGAATGCCACGGGTCATGACAGGGTCCAGAGGAGGAGAAGGTGGGCAGTGTGCGCGGCCCACCTTTGCTGAAAAACTGGTCTTCACGCCAATCACTCTTGCCTGCTGGTCAATAATGGCGGCATGAAGACCACCCTCGACGAAATGCAGGCCTTCCTGGCGGTGATCGACAGCGGTTCGATCAGCGCCGCCGCCGAGCAGCTGGGGCAGACCCCTTCGGGGGTCAGCCGCGCGCTGGGCCGGCTGGAAGAAAAGCTGGGCACCACCCTGCTGACCCGCACCACGCGTCGGCTGCACCTGACCGCCGAAGGTGAGGCCTACCTGCGCCACGCGCGGGCGATCATCGATGCGGTGGAATCGGCCGAGGAGCAGATGGCCGCACGCCGCGAGCGCCCGGTCGGTCGGCTGCGGGTGGATGCGGCGATGCCCTTCGTGCTGCATGTGATCGCACCGCTGGTGGCCGGCTACCGCGCCCGCTACCCCGAGGTGCAGCTGGAGCTCAACAGTTCCGAGCGCTATATCGACCTGCTGGAGCGGCGCACCGACCTGGCCATCCGCATCGGCCCGCTGGCCGATTCAACCCTGCATGCGCGGCCGCTGGGCCGCTATCGGTTGCAGCTGGTGGCCAGCCCGGCCTACCTGGCCGCCCACGGCGAGCCCAGCAGCGTGGCGGCGCTGGGCCAGCACACGCTGCTGAGCTTCAACGAACCGGAATCGCTGAATCGCTGGCCGCTGCCGGGCGATGCCGACGGGCAGTTGCTGGTGCGCCCGGACGTGGCCGTTTCCAGCGGTGAAACGCTGCGCCGATTGGCGGTCGAAGGCGTGGGCATCACCTGCCTGTCCGACTTCGTGACCGCACGCGACCGCGCCGCCGGCACGCTGGTGCCGGTGCTGTCCGCGCAGACCCTGGATGTCTACCAGCCGATCCACGCGGTGTACTACCGCAACACCGCTGTATCGGCACGCATCAGCTCGTTCCTGGATTACCTGGGCGAGGCGATGGCGCAGGGTCAGGACCCACGCTGGTAGCGCCGGGCCATGCCCGGCGGAACCTTCACGCCGCGCGTGCCAACGCTTCCTTCGTCGCGGCGTCGCTCGACAGATCGAACACATCCACCGCGTCGATCAAGCGGTCGGCCTGCTGTTCCAGGCTGCGTGCTGCGGCACTGGCTTCTTCCACCAGCGCGGCGTTCTGCTGGGTGGTGCCATCCATCTGGATCACGGTCTGGCTGACCTGTTCGATGCCCGCGCTCTGCTCCTGCGACGCGGCGGAAATCTCGGCCATGATGTCGGTCACCCGCTGCACCGACGCCACGATCTCGGCCATCGTGTTGCCGGCCTGGCGCACGTGCTGCGTGCCCTGGCCCACCTGTTCCACCGATGCTTCGATCAGTGCCTTGATCTCCTTGGCGGCGCCGGCCGAGCGCTGTGCCAGCGTGCGTACTTCACTGGCCACCACCGCAAAACCACGGCCCTGGTCGCCCGCGCGCGCCGCTTCCACCGCTGCGTTCAGCGCCAGGATGTTGGTCTGGAAGGCAATGCCGTCGATAACGCTGATGATCTCGGCGATCTGCCGCGACGACGCTTCGATTGCATCCATGGTCGCCACCACCTGGCCGACCACCGCGCCGCCCTGCGAGGCCACGCCATGTGCGCCGATCGCCAACTGGTTGGCCTGGCGTGCGTGCTCGGCGTTCTGCCGCACGGTCGAGGTCAGTTCTTCCATCGAGGCAGCGGTCTCTTCAAGGTTCGCGGCCTGCTGCTCGGTGCGCCGTGACAGATCGTTGTTGCCTGCGGCAATTTCCGCCGCCGCGCTGTGGATGCTGCCCGAGGTGTGCTTGATGTCGGTGACGATGGTGGCCAACTGCGCGGCAGTGGTATTGGCATCGCCGGCAATGCGGGCGAACACGCCCTGGAAATCGCCGTGCATGCGTGCGCCCAGGCGACCACCGGCGATGGCGCGCAGCATGCTGGAGACCTCGCCCAGGTTGTGCTCGGTGGTCTGCATCAGGCGGTTCAGGCCTTCCACCATGCTGCGGAAGTCGTGCTGGAAACGGCTGCTGTCGCCGCGCTGGCTGAAGTCGCCCGCCGCTGCGGCTTCGGCCAGACCGCGGATCTGCCCGTTGATCGCGCCCAGGTTCGCCTTCACTGCATCCAGCGCCTGGGTGATCACCGCCTTTTCGCCCGGCAGGCGTTCCATGTCCTGGCTCAGGTCGCCCACGGCATAGCGGCCCATGATGGCGATGGCTCGCATCTTTACCTGGATGTGTGCGTCCACCAGTGCGTTGGTGTCGGCCACCATGCGCCCGTAGGCGCCGGGGAAAGCGCTGGCATCCATGCGGTGGCTGATGGTGCCGGCCTCGTGCTGCTCGGCCATGCCGGCCTGCGCGGCCAGTACGCCACGCAGGGTGTTCTGCACGGCCTGCATGGCCTGCGCCAGGCGACCGATTTCGTCGCGGCTGCGGACCTGCACCGCGTGGTCCAGATCGCCGGCGGCGACCGCGCGCGCGGCGGCTTCCACGGCCAGCACCGGCTGCACCACCGCGCGCCGCAGCCACCAGCCCAGGGCCAGCAGCAGAGCGATGGCAGCGCCTATCGTCAGCCCACCGCTGACCACCAGCATGTGCCGCGCCGCCTGCGAACGCGCGGCCACGGCGGCTTCGGCCACCTTGGCCGTGTGTTCACCCAGCGCATCCAGCGCGGCGGCGACCGGGCGGTCCTTGCCGCGCACCAGAGTGTCACCGGCGGCCGGGTCGTACTGGGCCTCGGCAAAGGCCTGCAGCGCACCGTGGTAGGCCTGCTGCAGCTGCGTGTGCTGTGCGCTGAAGGCCTGCGCCAACGTGCGCGTACGCGCATCGGGGCTGGCCGCCACGCGCTGCGCAAGCTCGGCCACCACGCGGCCCTCGCTGTCGAAGGCATCCAGATGGCGCTGCCGCAGCGCGTCGTCGTGGCCGCGCAGCAGCACGTTCTTCCACTCCTGCACCTGGCTGCGGAATTCGCGTTGCAGGCGCTCGGCATCGCGGCTGAGCGCGACCTCCGGCGGCACTTCGGTGGACAACTTCAGCCAAGCCGTGGCCAGACCGGCCAGGGCACACAGCAGTACGACAGCCAGACCAACAGAGACGGCACCGAGCAACTTGGACTGCAGTCGCGGCGCAGCGGACGACACGTTCATGGAAGGGGCTCACGGATGAATGGCGATGCGGTATCGACCGTTCTTGAGCCTCCTGAAGTGAGATTCAGATCACATTACCGTTCCGTTTAGAGAGGTGAAGATTGTGTTTCATAGGACAGATGTGTCCAGACGAGACGAAAGCGGACAGTAGACGGACGGTTTAAATGTAACTATTTTAGTTACATGAAATCCGCTAATCCCCTGTCCGACGCGCTGCATGTCATGGCCCATCTGGTCGGCCAGCCGGGCCCGCGTACCTCCGAACAACTGGCCGCGTGCCTGCCCACCCACCCAGTGGTGATCCGCCGCCTGCTGGCGCAGCTGCACAAGGCGGGGCTGGTGCACAGCAGCCGCGGCCACGGCGGCGGCAGCCAGCTGGCCCGCGATGCGGCTGCGATCACCCTGCACGACGTTTACGTGGCGGTGGGCTCACCGCCGCTGGTGCAGATCGGTACGCGTGACAGCGGCGGCGGCTGCCCGATCCAGCAGCTGGTCAACCAAGCGCTGCTGGACGGCGCGCGCGAGGCCCAGCGCCTGCTGGAAGCGCGCCTGCAGGCCAGCACGCTGGACCAGCTGGGCGCCGACTTTGCCCGTCACCTTGCCCATCATCGTTCCCTGGAAGGCTCCCATGAATCCTGATGTCATCATCGTCGGCGGCAGCTACGCCGGCATCGCCGCCGGCCTGATCCTGGCGCGCGCACGGCGCCCGGTCACCGTCATCGACAGCGGCCTGCCGCGCAACCGCTTCGCCAGCCACTCGCATGGCGTGCCGGGGCAGGACGGCATCAGCGGTGCCGAGCTGCTGAAGAACGCGCGCCAGCAGCTGCTGGATTACCCCACCGTGCGCTGGCTGCAGGGTGAAGCGGTGGATGCGCAGGCCGGCGCCGATGGCGTGCAGGTGCGCACCGCCGATGGACAGGTAGTGGCGGCGCGCAAGCTGCTGCTGGCCACCGGCATCGCCGACCAGGTGCCGGATCTGCCGGGCCTGGCCGAGCGCTGGGGCAGCACCGTGCTGCACTGCCCGTACTGCCATGGCTACGAGGTGGGCGGCGGCGCCATCGGCGTGCTGGGTGGCCATCCACTGTCGGCAGGCAAGGCGCCGCTGTTCGCCGAATGGGGCAACGTCACCTTCTACAGCCAGCGCCTGCCGATCAGCGACGACGAGCGCGCGGCCATGCAGCAGCGCAACGTGCAGGTGGAAGACACGCCGGTGTTGGGCGTGCGCGGCGATCAGGACACGTGGCTGGAAGTGGAGCTGGCCGATGGCCGTCGCATTGCCCAGCGTGCGCTGTTCGTGGCCGCGCCGCAGGCGATGGCGACCCCGCTGGTACAGCAGCTGGGCTGCGCGCTGGTGGAACACCCGATGGGCGTACTGGTGCAGGTGGATGCGATGAAGCAGACCAGTGTGGCGAACGTGTACGCCGCCGGCGATGCCACCACGGTGGGCAACATCACCCTGGCGATGGCCGAAGGCGTGCGCGCCGGTATCGGCGTCCACCACGCCCTGGTGGGCGAAGACAGCAGCGGGGTCGGATCCCTTTCGTAGAAAGGGCTCTGACCCCCCGCATCCACGCATGGCGTGGATCTACTACCGTGCAGGACGTGGATTCGATGTGTCGACCAAGGTCGACACCTACCGGAGCGGTAGGATCCCTCAGCCCTTCACGCACAGCACCTGGCGCAGCGTGTGCACCACTTCCACCAGGTCCCGCTGCGCGGCCATCACATCATCGATCGACTTGTACGCGGCCGGTGATTCATCCAGCACGCCGCTGTCCTTGCGGCACTCCACGTGCGCGGTGGCTTCGCGGTGCTGGGCCAGGGTGATCTGCTGGCGCGCCGCACCCCGGCTCATCACCCGGCCGGCACCGTGGCTGCAGCTGTGGAAGCTGTCCGCGTTGCCCTTGCCGCGCACGATGTAGCTGCGCGTGCCCATGCTGCCGGGAATAATGCCCAGTTCGCCGGCACGGGCGCTGACGGCACCCTTGCGCGTCACCAGCAGTTCCTGCCCGGCGTGCGATTCCTTCTGCACGTAGTTGTGGTGGCAGTTCACCGCCATCGCCGCCAGCTTGAACTTCGGCAGGCGCTGGCGCATCTCGGCCAGCACGCGCGCCATCATCGCTTCGCGGTTCTGCCGTGCGTAGTCCTGCGCCCACGACACCGCCTGCACGTAATCGTCGAACAGCGGTTCGCCTTCCATGAAGAACGCCAGGTCCTTGTCGGGCAGATGGAAGCCGAGCACGCGGCGTTCCAGTTCACGCCGCGCCTGTTCGATGAAGTAGGTGCCGATCAGGTTGCCGGTGCCGCGCGAGCCGCTGTGCAGCATCACCCATACTGCATCGGTTTCATCCAGGCAGAGTTCGATGAAATGGTTGCCACCGCCCAGCGTGCCCAGCTGGCAGTCCAGCTTGTCGGTACGGATCTTCCGGTGCTTTTCCTTGATGCGCTCCAGCCCTGCGGCCAGCCCCGACTGCACCAACCGGGTGCCGATGCTGTCGGGCAGCCGCTGGTGTTCGCCGCCACGGCCGTTGCCGACCGGCACACTGCGCTCGATGCCGCTGCGCAGTTGGCGCAGGTCATCGGGCAGGTCGTTGGCGCGCAGCGTGGTGCGTACCGCCGCCATGCCACAGCCGATGTCCACGCCCACCGCGGCGGGAATGATCGCGCCCCGGGTAGGGATGACCGAGCCGACCGTTGCGCCCTTGCCCAGGTGAACGTCGGGCATGACCGCCACCCACGGCCCGACGAACGGGATCGCGGCGATGTTGCGCAGCTGCGCGTGTGCCTCGGCTTCCAGCGGAACGCCGTCCACCCAGCCCTTGATCGGCGTGCTGCCTTCGGCATGCAGCCATTGATAGTTGTGTTGAATGTCCATGTCGTGATGAATGTCCTGCACAGGCCCGCACCACGGCGCGGCCGTGGGCATTTTCCTGTGGTTGCAGTGCGGGCACGAAGGCGTGCGCGGCGCAATGCCGATACGTGTGACGACGCAAACGAAAACGCCCCCGGAACTGCATTTCGAGGGCGTCGCCAAGCCTCGGAGATCGGGGCGACCGATCTCCGCAGCGCGGGTATCAGGCCGTAGTCAGCGCGAATTCCTTCACCGACGCACGGATCGCCACGTCCATGCGCAGGCATGGCAGCAGGTTGGCGATGGCGACGGCGGGTGTGTTCAAGGAAGGAATCCGGTAGCTGTTGAAACGTGGCGCGCACCATAAACCACGAACCCGTGGTGCGCAACCACGCAATGCAGGGCGATTGATCCGTTGCCTCAGCCTTCCGCGCTGGCCGCATCCAGCTGCGCGATGTCCTGCACGCTCAGGCCAAGGTTGGCCGCGGCCAGCAGATCGTGCAGCTGTTCAACGCTGGTGGCGCTGACAATGGGCGCGGTGATCGACGGCCGTGCGATCTGCCAGGCCAGGGCAATCTGTGCGGCGCTGGCGTTGTGCTTGCTTGCCACATCGTCCAGCGCCTGCAGGATGCGCAGGCCGCGCGGGTTCAGATAGCGCTTGACCACCATCTCGCCACGCGCCGGGCTCTTGGCCGCATCGGCTGCAGTGCGGTACTTGCCGCTCAGGAAGCCGCTGGCCAGCGCGTAGTAGCCGATCACACCAATCTGTTCGCGCTGCACCAGCGGCTCCAGTTCGGTTTCATAGCCGGCGCGGTCGTACAGGTTGTACTCCGGCTGCAGGGTTTCGTAGCGCGGCAGCTTGTAATCGCTGGATACCTTCAGCGCATCGGCCAGGCGCGTGGCGCTGTAGTTGGACGCGCCGATGGCGCGCACCTTGCCGGCCTCGATCAGCCGGCCGAACGCGGCCAGGGTAGCTTCCAGCGGGGTGGATTCATCATCTTCGTGGGCCTGGTACAGATCGATCACATCGGTCTGCAGGCGGCGCAGCGAATCTTCCACCGCCGCGTTGATGTTGTCCGGGGTCAGGCCCGGGCGCTCGGCCCACTTGGCCACCTTGGTCGCCAGGATGACCTTGTCACGCTTGCCGCTGCGGGCGAACCACTTGCCGATCAGCGTTTCCGATTCACCGCCCTGGTTGCCCGGTACCCACGCCGAATACACATCGGCGGTATCGACCAGGTTGAAGCCGGCATCGACGAAGGCATCGAGCAGGGCGAAGCTGGCCTTTTCATCGGCGCTCCAACCGAACACATTGCCGCCGAAGGCGAGCGGACGTACATGCAGGCCGGAACGGCCGAGTTCGCGGGTTGCCGTCATGGACACGGACTCCTTGGGGGAAGTCCTCCAGCATAGAGCGCCACCTGTGACCGTGCTGCGGCGGTGACCACAAAACAGTGTTCCGCAACGCGCACGCCGCTAACGTTTTGTGAACACCTGCGGCGCGGCGACTGCTAGTCTCGCCGCATCTTCCGCTGGAGTCGTCCCGATGAATGCTGTTTCGTCCCTGCGTGGTTGCCGCCTGCTGCTTGCCTCGGCGCTGCTGGTCGCGGTTCCCGCCATCGCCGCGCCCGCTACCGTCGTGGCGCCGGCGAAGATCCAGGTATCGCCGGCACTGGAAGCTGCGATCAAGGCGCCTACCCGCGATGCCAACAACGTAAAGCGTGACGGATACCGTCATCCTGCGCAGACGCTGGCGTTCTTCACCGTGGCACCGGAAAAGACCGTCATCGAAATCACCCCCGGCAACGGCTGGTACTCGGAAATCCTGGCGCCGCTGCTGCGCGACAAGGGCCATTACATTGCCGCGGTGGTCGATCCGCAGGCGGTGGCCGAAGGGCGAGGCCGCGATTACCAGCAGCGCAGCCGCGATGGCCTGGAAAAGAAGTTCGCCGGCGCCCCGGCGCAGTTCGACAAGACCGCCGTGGTGGCCTACGACCCGGCCAAGCCGGTGTTCGGCCCGGCCGCTTCGGCCGATGTGGTGCTGACCTTCCGCAACGTGCACAACTGGCGCAAGGCCGGCCAGGCGCAGGGCATGTTCCAGGGCTTCTTCAACGTGCTCAAGCCGGGCGGCGTGCTGGGCGTGGTCGAGCACCGTGCCAAGGCCGACGTGGCCGACGACGATGACACCGGCTATGTGGGCCAGCAGCAGGTGATCGCCATGGCCGAGGCCGCCGGCTTCAAGCTGGATGCGCGTACCGAAGTGAATGCGAACCCGCGCGATACCAAGGACCACCCCAATGGCGTGTGGACCCTGCCGCCGACCAACCAGCATGACAAGGCCGACGACGCCAAGTACCAGGCCATCGGTGAAAGCGACCGCATGACCCTGCGGTTCGTGAAGCCGTAAGAGGGTAGCGCCGGGCCACGCCCGGCGAGCGCAGCGGCGCTGCAATGGTCGTACTGTGTTCCGCCGGGCATGGCCCGGCGCTACCGTTGGGGTGACGCGCGGCGTGGGACAATAGCCCATCGCCGCTTGCCGCCCCCTGCAATGCTGATCGCCTTCAACAAGCCCTTCAACGTGCTCTGCCAGTTCACCGACCGCAGCGTGCCGCCGCGGCCGACCCTGGCCGGGTTCGGCCTGCCGCCGCGCGTGTATGCCGCCGGCCGCCTGGACCATGACAGCGAGGGCCTGCTGCTGCTGACCGACAACGGCACGTTGGCGCACAAGCTGACCGACCCGCGGCACAAGGCCGACAAGACCTACTGGGTGCAGGTGGAAGGCACGCCCAGCGACGAGCAGCTGCAGCAGCTGCGCGATGGCGTGGTACTGAACGATGGGCCGACCCTGCCGGCGAAGATCGAGCGCCTCGAGCCGGCGCCGGCGCTGTGGCTGCGCGATCCGCCGGTGCGGTTCCGCAAGACCGTGCCCGACAGCTGGCTGGCCATCACCATCCGCGAGGGCCGCAACCGCCAGGTGCGGCGCATGACGGCTGCCGTGAACCTGCCGACCCTGCGCCTGGTGCGCGTGGCGATGGGCCCGTACCGGCTGGACGACCTGCAGCCGGGGCAGTGGCGGCAGATCGGCTGAAACGAAAAGGGCCGGAGCCCTTCCTTGCGGAAGGGATCCGACCCTTGAGCGGGGTCAGACCCCTCCCGCAGGGAGGGCTCTGACCCCTGATGGGGCTCAGGTATCGCTGCCGATATCGCTGTGCTCGTCCACCACGGTGTCGTTGCGGCGATCACGCGCGTGGATGCGCTGCGCCTGGCCATTCACCACATGGCCGTTGGCCGCCTTCTTCTTCTGCTGCTTGCGGTACAGCGCGTAGCCCAGCAGGCCCACGCCCACCGCCGCGGCGGCAATGGTCACCGCCGGGTTGCGGCGGGCGAACTTGGTGGCCACCTTGCCCCCGGTCTTCACCGCACCCAGCGCAGCGCCGGTCTTGATCCAGTCGCTGGCCTGCGGGCCCAGGTGGCGCAGGCTGCCGCCGGCACTCTTCAGGCCATCGCCAGCGCTGTGGGCCAGGTCTAGGGCGCGCTCCAGGGCGCGGTCGGTGATTACGGTCAGCTTGCTCATGCGGGGGTCCTTTGCCTCGGGTCGAAGTCCAGTGTGTCGTGCTGCCTGTAAACGGTATGTCAGGCAGGCGGGCATGCGCCTTGACGCTACCGCAGCCGTTCAGCAACAGGAAGGGTGGGGTCGGATCCCTTTCCCGTGGGAAAGGGCTCTGACCCCGCTGCGCGCCCAGAGGGTCAGAGCCCTTTGCTTTGCAAAGGGATCCGACCCCCATCACTCAGGTGCCGCGCGGTTTGGCGCGGTGGGTCGCAGTGGCCGTCCACGGGTCGTCCGGCCACGGGTGGCGCGGGTAGCGCCCCTTCATTTCCTTCTTTACCTCGGCATAGGTGTTTTCCCAGAAGTTGCGCAGGTCCTGGGTAACCTGCAGCGGCCGGCCGCCGGGCGACAGCAGGTGCAGGGTCAGCGGCACCCGCCCATCGGCAATGCGCGGGGTGTCGGCCAGGCCGAACAGTTCCTGCAGCTTCACCGCCAGCACCGGTGGCTGCGGTTCGCCGGTTTCACTATCCAAACCGTACGTGATTGCCCGCTCCAGCCCCGAAGGCACGCTGATGCGGGTGGGCGCATGGCGTTCCACCAGTTGCCGTTGCGCCCACTCCAGCGGCGATTTCAGCGCTTCGCCGAAACTGCTCTCGTCCAGCGCATCCAGCCGCGTCTTGCCGGCAAAGGCCGGTTGCAGCCACTGCGCGCGGCCGGCCAGCAGGGCCGCATCACTGCAGTCGGGCAGGCCCAGGTCGGGCATCCAGCGGCGCAGCGACTCCACCCGTGCCTGCCATTGGCGCAGGCCCTCGGTCCACGGCAATGCCTGCAGGCCCAGTTCGGCCACGGCATCGGTCAGCGCCTGCGCGGCGTGCTGCGGGTCCACCCGCCCGGCCGAACGGCTGTCCAGCACGATGCGGTCGAAGCGGGTCTCGCGCAGGGCCACCAGGGCGCGCCGTTCGCTGTCCCAGCGCACGGTGTCCTCGGTCACGAAGCGCTGCGGCCAGGTGGCACGCAGATAGCCTTCGTCCACCGGCGCGGCGCGCAGCAGCAGTGCGTCGCGGGCCTCGAAGCGCAGTTCGCTGGCCACCAGCCACGGTTCACCGCGCAGGTCGCTCAGCTCGTGCAGGCGCGCGCTGCGGCCGTTGGCCAACAGGTAGCGCAGCGGGTCGGACGGATGCTGGAAGGCGATGCGGTCGGGGAAGGCGTGAGCCAGCAGATCGCCCAGTTCGTGCGCTTCGATGCTGGCCGGTGGCAGCGCATCGCAGCGCAGGCGTCGGCGCCACTGCTTGGCCGCCGCATCGATCGCGGCCAGGCCGCTGCGGTTGGCGTCGGCCGGTGCACGGCCATTGCGGAAGGCGGCCAGTGCCCGCCAGCGCGCCGCCAGCGCATCGCCGCCCTGGCGCAGCGGATCACGTGCTTCCAGCAGGGCGGCCAGATCGGCGGCCAGTGCCTGCGCGCGTGCATCCGCGGCGGCCAGCAGCATCGCCGCCAGCCGCGGGTGGGTACCCAGCGCCAGCACGCGTCTGCCCAGCGCGGTGATCGCCCCGCTGCTGCTGAGTGCGCCCAGCCGTTGCAGCAGCTCGCGCGCGGCGGCCATCGGCCCGCTGGGCGGGGTATCGACGAAGCGCAGATCGCTGCTGCCCCAGGCGGCCAGCTCCAGCGCCAGCCCGGCCAGTTCCACCTGTTCGATTTCCGCACGCCGCTGCGGTTCCAGCCGTTGCGACTGCGGCCACAGCCGCCAGGCCACGCCTTCGGCCACGCGGCCGGCGCGGCCGGCACGCTGGTCGGCCGAGGCCTGCGCGATCGCCACCACGTCCAGCCGGGTGAAGCCGCTGTTGGGGTCGTAGCGCGGTTCGCGGGCCTGGCCACTGTCGATCACCACGCGCACGCCGGGCAGGGTCACCGACGATTCGGCCACGTTGGTGGCCAGCACCACGCGGCGGCGGCCATCGCTGGCGGCCTGCAGCACGCGCGCCTGCTGTTCCACCGGCAGTTCACCATGCAGGGCCAGCACCTCCACGCTGCTGTCCAGCGCGTCCTGCAGGCCGGCCTGTACGCGCGCGATCTCGCGCTGGCCGGGCAGGAACACCAGCGCGTCGCCGGGGTGTTCGGCCAGGGCCTGCTGCACCGCGCGGCGCACCTGCAGTTCCAGCGTCTCGTCGCGGCGGGCCGGGAAGTGGCTGATCGCCACCGGGTAGCTGCGGCCTTCGCTGCTCAGTCGTGGTGCATCCAGGAAGCGCGCCAGGCGCTCACCGTCCAGGGTGGCCGACATCACCACCAGGCGCAGGTCCTCGCGCAGCTGCGCCTGCACGTCCAGCGCCAGCGCCAGCCCCAAGTCGCCGCTCAGATGGCGTTCGTGGAACTCATCGAACAGGATCGCGCCCACCGTTTCCAGCATCGGGTCGTCCTGCAGCATGCGGGTCAGGATGCCCTCGGTGACGACTTCGATGCGGGTGCGCGCCGAAACCTTGTTCTCGAAGCGGATGCGGTAGCCCACCGTGCCACCCACGTCCTCGCCCAGTTGCCGGGCCATGAACAGCGCCGCACTGCGTGCGGCCACCCGGCGCGGTTCCAGCAGGATGATCTTGCGGCCCTGCAGCCACGGTGCATCCAGCAGGGCCACCGGCACCTGGGTGGTCTTGCCGGCGCCGGGCGGGGCTTCCAGCACCAGGCGCGGGTGGTCGGCCAGGTGCTGCTGGATCTGCGGCAGCAGCGGCGAAATCGGGAAGAGCGGGGCATTCATGTGCAAAGGATAAGGGGCGCAGCGCGGCGCAGGTACAATGCGCGGGTTTTCCTGTCTCTGCTGCCCCCATGCACCTGATCGATATCGGCGCCAACCTCACCCACGATTCCTTCGACCGCGACCGCGACGCCGTACTGGATCGCGCACGCCAGGCCGGGGTGGTGCAGATGGTGATCACCGGCGCCAGCCGCGAGCATTCGCCGCTGGCCCTGCAGCTGGCGCAGCAGCATCCGGGCTTCCTGTACGCCACCGCCGGCGTGCACCCGCACCACGCGGTGGAATACACCGACGAATGCGATGCGGAAATGCGCGCGCTGCATGCGCATGCCGAAGTGGTGGCCGTGGGCGAATGCGGGCTGGATTACTTCCGTGATTTCTCGCCGCGCCCGGCGCAGCACCGTGCGTTCGAGCGCCAGCTGCAGCTGGCGGCCGACAATGGCAAGCCGTTGTTCCTGCACCAGCGCGACGCGCACGCCGATTTCATGGCGCAGATGAAGAACTTCGACGGCCGCCTGGGCCCGGCGGTGGTGCATTGCTTCACCGGCGAACGTGACGAGCTGTTCGACTACCTGGACCAGGACTGGTACATCGGTATCACCGGCTGGTTGTGCGACGAACGCCGCGGCGCGCACCTGCGCGAACTGGTGAAGAACATCCCGGCCAACCGCCTGATGATCGAGACCGACGCGCCGTACCTGCTGCCGCGCACCCTGAAGCCGATGCCGAAGGACCGCCGCAACGAACCGATGTTCCTGTCGCACATCGTGGAAGAGCTGGCCCGCGACCGTGGCGAAGACGTGGCGGTGACCGCAGCCAACGCCACCGCAGCCACGCGCACGTTCTTCCGGTTGCCCGACGCGGGTTGACCGCGAGGGCGGCGTGGCGAAACGCCACGCGTCGCGATGTCGAACGGACCGACGTTACGCCGTGATGTCGAACGAACCGACATTGCACCGCGATGTCGAACGAACCGACATTGCGTCGTGATGCCGAACCGACCGACATTGCGTCGTAGAGTCGAGCTTGCTCGACTGCTGTTGGCAGAAGCAGTCGAGCAAGCTCGACTCTACGATGCCGGCCATCCGTCATCGCCGGGCGGTGCGGGCAATCCGCGAGCGCCAATCAACGCCAGCATCAGGTAGCGCCGGGCCATGCCCGGCGAGCGCAGCGGCCAGATCTTCCAGCCCCTGCCGATACGTCGCAAACCGCGGCGCCCAGCCCAGCGCTTCGCGCGTGCCACGGCTGTCGATGCGCTTGTTGCTGGCATAGAAGCGGCGCAGCGTCGGGCTCACCGCCGGGTCGTCCCAGGCCACTGCCGGGGGCAGGGTGAAGCCCCCCAGCTGCGCGGCATACGCCAGCACGTCCTGCGGTGGCGCCGGTTCGTCATCGGCGGGCAGGTACAGCCCGCCCGGCGTCGGCCGTCGCATCGCCGCGATGACCACCGCGGCCAGATCCTCCACGTGCAGCCGGTTGAACACCAGCCCAGGCCGCAGCATGTGGCGGGCGCGGCCCTGCGCCAACTGCAGCAGGGCATTGCGGCCAGGGCCATACAGGCCCGGCAGGCGGAACACCGCCGAATCGATGCCGCGCGCGCTCGCCAGCGCCTGCCATTGCGCTTCCGCACGCAGACGCTGCACACCCGCGGCCTCGGTGCTGTCCGCCACGCTGTGCGCATCCACCCAGCCACCGTCGCGGTCGGCATACACCGAGGTGGACGACAGATAGCCTACCCAGCGCAGCGCCGGGCTGGCCAGCAAGGCCGGCTGCAGCAGACGCAGCGCTGGATCACCCTCGGCATCGGGCGGCACGCTGCACAGCACGGCCTGCGCCTGCGAAACGGCCTCCAGCAGCGCCGCTGACGGCACCGCATCGGCGCGCAGCGCGAACCGTTGCAGCCCATCAGCCGGCGCGGCGGTGGGGTCACGCACCGTGCCTGCCACCGGCACCCCCAGCGCCTTCAGGCGGGCGGCCAGCGCGCAGCCGCTCCAGCCCAGGCCCAGGATCAGCACCGGTGCGGGCAGCGCCGCGCTCACGCCGCGCGCTGTGCCTGGTAGGCCTGCAGGCTGCTGTAGGCCACCTGCAGCAGCAAGGCTTCCTGGCCGGCGGTGCGTGCACGGGCCAGCATGTCGCCCACGATCTGCGCGGCCTCGACCTGCTGGCCGGCCTCCAGATCGCGCAGCATCGAGGCCTTCAGCGCCGAGCCGGCCTGGGTCAGGGTGCTGCGGGCAACGTCCTGTGCATCGTCGGGAATCGGTTCGCCGGCGGCTTCGGCCACGGCCAGGCATTCGTCGTACAGGCCGCGCACGATGGCCTGGCCATCGTCGGTGGCCACGATGGTGCCGATGTCCGCGCGCAGCAGGCAGGTGGCGGCGGCCAGCGCGGTCAGGAAGGTGTACTTGATCCACTGTTCCTGGCCGATCTGGCCGCTGGCCAGGTGGTCCACGCCGGCCTGCACGCAGGCGGCAGCGAAGGCCTGCACGCGCGGCGACAGGGCGCCGCCATCACGCTCGCCGAAGGTCAGCTTGGCCGGCCGGCCCAGGTGCAGCACCGCGCCGTCGGCGGCCTTGGTGGCGCTGATGAAGCACAGCCCACCCAGTACCGCCTCGCGGCCGAAGCGTGCATCCAGCGCGCCGTAGTGGTGCAGTCCATTGAGGATCGGCAGCACGGTGGTCGCCGGGCCCACGGCCGGGGCAATGGCATCGATCGAACTGTCCAGGTCATAGGCCTTGCAGCTCAGCATCACCAGGTCGAACGGCTGCGCGGCGGCCAGCGCGGGCAGGGCATCGGCGGTGACATGCTGCACCGGGAAGCGCGCATCGCCCAGCGGGCTCTGGATCACCAGCCCGTCGCGGTCGAGCTGGGCGGCGCGCGCGGGGCGCACCAGGAAGGTCACATCCACGCCGGACTGGGCCAGGCGGCCGCCGAAGTAACCGCCGGTGCCACCGGCACCAAGAATCAGGATACGCATCACACCTTCACCGCAGTTGGGGGTCACCTGCCGATTGTGCCGGAGATCGCAGTCCGTGGCGGTGCAGCTGGTGGCGGATCAGAACAGGGGGCGGGAAGACGTTCGCGCTGACGGTGTTGACCACTGCCACGCTCGGCGCAGCAGCAGAAAGAAAAGCCGGGCATGCGCCCGGCTCTTCAGCAGACGGTATCCACGCAGGGCGTGGATGATCCGCCACGGTTCAATTGATCGCGGTGATGAAGGCCGGATCCTTGATGGTCTGTTCGATGTTGAGCTTGATGGTCTCGTTCAACGAACCAAAGATGTTCACGAACTTGGACGTGTTGCGCTGCACGTTCTTCACCTGGTCGTAGACCACCTGGCCCTGCGGGTCGGTCACCACGTAGCGCACGCGCAGGGTCCAGTCCACGCTGTAGCCCAGATCGTCGATCAGGAACTCTTCCACCTTGCCGCTCAGGACATTGCCTTCCTTGTCCATCTTGATGCCGACCAGGCGCAGCTCGGAAAACACCGCATCGCGCATGATCGCATCCACGTTCTTCTCGAACAGGATGTTGCCCATGGCGGTGTTGCGCACCTGGTTGGGCTTGATCTCCCCGCCCTTGGCCGGCAGGTATTCGAACGCGGTCACATCCACCCGGCCTTCGGCAGTCAGCACCGAGCTGGGGGCATAGTTCAACGGAATGGGCCGGGAAGCGCAGCCGGCCAGAACGAGCAGGAACAGCGATGCAGCGACGAGCCGGGCAGGGCCGGCAGTACGACGGGTGAACATCTGGTTGGGTCCCCTGGTGCGTCCATGACATATGAAAAACCAGCCGGCCCGGGGGCCCGCTGGTCGGTCTGGTGAAGCGCACCGATTAGACGACCGAACCGGGCGCCAGGCAAGTGCCCTGGCGCCACCGGAACCGGTCCCCCCACGCAGGGGGGGGATTACCTCAGCTGCGCATGCCCACGCCGCGGCGCAGCAGCCACAGCGCAAGCGCGGTCAGCACCACCACGAAACCGATCATCAGGGCATAGGCCACCCACACCGGCACATCGCTGCTGCCCAGCAGGCCATAGCGGAACGCGTTGACCATGTAGAAGATCGGGTTGGCATGGGTGGCCGCTTCGGCCCAGGTCGGCAGCAGCTTCACCGAATAGAACACGCCACCCAGGTAGGTCAGCGGGGTCAGGATGAAGGTCGGCACGATCGCCACGTCATCGAACTTCTTGGCGTAGACCGCATTGATGAAGCCGGCCAGCGAGAAGATGGTCGCGCCCAGGATCACCGTGCTCAGCGTCACCAGCGGGTGCGGAATGCGCACCGGGGTGAAGAACATGGCGATGATCAGCACGATCACGCCAACCATCAGGCCGCGCAGCACCGCACCGGCCACGTAGCCCCACAGGATCACCCAGTTCGGCATCGGGCTGACCAGCAGCTCTTCCACGTGGCGGCCGAACTTGGCGCCGAAGAACGAGGAACTGATGTTGCCGTAGCTGTTCTGGATCACGCTCATCATCACCAGGCCCGGCACGATGAACTCCATGTAGCTGTATTCGCCCATGTCGCCCACCCGCGAGCCGATCAGGCGGCCGAAGATGAGGAAGTACAGGGTCATGGTGATCGCCGGCGGCACCAGGGTCTGGCCCCAGATGCGCAGGATGCGCGCGACTTCCCGGCGCACGATGGTCATCAGCGCGATGCGGTTGCGCTGGCCGTCGGTCAGCTCGGTGGTGCTCATGCAGACGTCTCCTGGTTGCCGGTGAGGCGCACGAACAGCTCCTCCAGGCGGTTGCTCTTGGTGCGCATCGAACGTACGCGGATGCCGGCCTCGTTCAGCGTGGCGAACACGCGGTTGAGGTCCATGGCGCGCGGCATGTCGATGTCCAGCGTGTGTGCATCGGGTGCGGTCAGGGTCGCGCCCTCGATCACTGGCAGCTGCGCCGGCAGGTCACCGTCGATGTCCAGCAGGAAGCCTTCCACATCAAGCTTGGCCAGCAGGGTACGCATCGGCCCCTGCTCCACGATCTGGCCGTGGTTGATGATGGCCAGGTTGCGGCACAGGTACTCGGCCTCTTCCAGGTAGTGGGTGGTGAGGATGATCGTGGTGCCGGCGGCATTGATCTCCTTCAGCACCCGCCACATGTCGCGGCGGATCTCGATGTCCACGCCGGCGGTGGGTTCGTCCAGGATCAGCAGGCGCGGCCGGGTCATCATCGCGCGGGCGATCATCAGCCGGCGCTTCATGCCGCCGGACAGGGTGCGGCTCATCACCTGCGCCTTTTCCCACAGGTGGGCACGCTTCAGCTCCTCTTCGGCGCGCTGCTCGGCTTCCTCGCGGGCCACGCCGTAGAAACCGGCGTAGTTCACCAGGATGTCGAAGGGCTTCTCGAACAGGTTGAAGTTGATTTCCTGCGGCACCAGCCCGATCAGGCGCATGGTGGCGCTGCGGTGCTGTACCAGGTCGCTGCCGAACACTTCCACCTTGCCCTGGCTCAGGTTGACCAGGGAGCTGATGATGCCGATCAGGGTCGATTTGCCGGCGCCGTTGGGGCCCAGCAGGGCGAAGAAGTCGCCCGGGGCGACCTCCAGCGAGACCCCCTTCAGGGCCTGGGTGCCGTTGTCGTAGGTCTTGCGCAGGTCGCGCACGCGCAGGGCGGGCGCCGTTTCGTTCAGGGAAGCCAAGCTTGCAGCCTTCGCGCCCATGGGCTGGCGCAGGAGAGGGGCGGGGAGGGTTTATTATAGAAGACCCCGAGGGCTTGCCCCGGCTACACACTGTCCCGAAAAGTCGTGCCTGTCCAATTCCCCATCAAGCTGGTCGGCCGCCGCATGCTGGCGCCGACCATCGGCCACTACCAGTTCGTGCGTGATGACGGCCAGCCGCTGGATTTCCAGCCCGGCCAGTTCATCCAGGTCCATTTCGCCTACGCCGACGGCACCGAAACCAAGCGCAGCTACTCGCTGGCGACCATCCATGACCACGCCCTGGGCCCCGGCGAAGCGGTCGACATCGCCGTCAGCTTCGTGCCCGGCGGCGCCGCCACGTCGCTGTTCGAGGCGCTGGACATCGGCGGCCAGGTCAGCGCGTCCGGCCCGTATGGCCGCTTCTGCCTGCAGCCCGGCGACCACAATGCCCGCTACCTGCTGATCGCCACCGGCACCGGCGTCACCCCGTACCGGTCGATGCTGCCGCTGCTGGCAACGGCCATGGCCGAGCGCGGCGTGCAGGTGGTGCTGCTGCAGGGCGCACGCAGCCCCGGCGAACTGCTGTACAGCGATGATTTCTACAGCTTCGCCGAAAAGCACCCCAACTTCCGCTATGTGCCGTGCCTGTCGCGCGAACTGCCGGCCGAGCCGCACCCGGACGTGCACCACGGCTACGTGCAGCAGGCCCTGGCCGGCATCCAGCCGGACCCGGCCACCGACATCGCCTACCTGTGCGGCAACCCGGACATGGTCGATGCCTGCGCCGAGGCGCTGAAGGCAGCCGGCCTGGGCAACCCGCAGGTGCGGCGCGAGAAGTACGTCAGCAGCAAGTAAACCGGGCGAAGCCGGCCGCTGGCCGGCGCCTCCCGGAACGGCATTCAGCTCGCCCCCGGGCTAGACTGCCGATATCTGCCCGGAGCCCGCCATGAGTCCTCCCGTCACCGCCAAGCAGGAAGTCGCCCAGCTGCTGACCCAGCTGCCGGACGACGCCACCCTGGAAGACATCCAGTACCACGTGTACGTGCTTGAGAAGATCCAGCGTGGTCGCGCGGATGTCGATGCAGGCCGCACCTACACTTCCGAGCAGGCGCGGGAGAGGCTGGGCAAATGGCTGGACCGCTGATCTGGTCCAGCGAATCGCTTGAAGACATCGATGCGATTGCGCAGTTCATTGCGCGCGACTCGCGGCGTCACGCGCAGCGAGTCGTTGAAGCCCTGCTTGCGCTGGGGGAGATCATTGAAGCGCAGCCGCTGGCAGGAAGGGCCGTGCCTGAACTTGGCCAGTCAGCCGTACGGGAGCGCTTCCTGTACAGCTACAGAGTCATCTACGAGATTTCCGCCGCACGGATCACCGTGCTCGCGGTGCTGCATGGCCGACGGCTGCTTGAATCGGTCGAAGATCGCCTGACGTAGCCGATGCAGGGGGCGGCATTACGCCGCCCGAGCGTCCTGCCCCAGGGCGGAATCCAGGTCCAGCACGATTGCCCATCGCCGCCAGCAGCGCGCCCGTGTAAGTTGTCCCCTGCAGTTGGTCACATCCGCCGCGACCGCGCGTCGTGGTCGACAGGAACGTCCTCCAGGGGAAACACGCACGATGCAAAAGCACCCACTTGTACTGGCCGGGGTACTGGCCAGCCTGCTTGCCGCCGGCTGCAGCGCGCCGCCTTCCGCCGGCACCGCCGATGGCGGCGACAGTCCCAGCCGCCGTTACGGCCAGATCGATTTCCATCCCTGCACGCTGTCCACCGTGGGCGCCAGCGCCAACGTGGAAGCCCAGTGCGCCACCTTCAAGGTGCCCGAGGACCGCGCCAACCCGGCCGGCCGCAGCATCGACCTGCGCATTGCCCTGCTGGAAGCGGGCAACAGCGGTGCCGGTGCGCCGGACCCGGTGTTCTTCCTGGCCGGTGGGCCGGGCCAGGCCGCCAGCGAAGTGGCTGTCATTGTCGATACCGCCCTGCGCCAGGTGCGCAAGCAGCGCGACATCTTCCTGATCGACCAGCGCGGCACCGGCGGTTCCAACCCGCTCAGCTGCCTGGGTGCCGATGGCAAGGAACTGCAACTGGACGAAGACGCTGCGCCCACCGAAGCGGTGATGCGTGACTTCGCCACGCAGTGCCTGGCCTCGCTGAAGGGCCGTGCCGACCCGCGCTTCTACACCACCACCGAGGCCATCGCCGACCTGGACGCCGTGCGCCAGGCGCTGGGCGCGGAAAAGCTGAACCTGGTGGGCGGCTCGTATGGCACGCGCGTGGCCCAGCGCTATGCCATGGCCTACCCGCAGCACACCCGCAGCATCGTCATTGACGGCGTGGTGCCCAACGACCTGGTGGTCGGCGGCGAGTTCGCCAAGACCTTCGACAACGCCATCACCCTGCAGTCGGCGCAGTGCCGCAAGGATGCCACCTGCAGCAAGCGCTTCCCGGTGGATACCCGCGAACAGCTGCGCAGCGTGGCCGACACCCTGCGCCGCGCGCCGGTCACCGTGGATTACCGCGACCCCGGCACCAATGCGCCGCGCCAGGACGTGCTGTCGCCGGACAGCGTGGTCGGCCTGGCGTTCGCCTTCTCCTACGTGCCCGAATACTCCTCGCTGCTGCCGCTGGTGCTGGATGAAGCGGCCCAGGGCCGTTACGCGCCGCTGGCCTCGCTGGTACGCGGTGCCACCCGCAGCATGGATTTCCAGATCAACCGCGGCATGCAGTGGTCGGTCATCTGCAGCGAAGACGCGCCGCGCTTCCAGGCGCCGCCGGAAAGCGATGACGCCCTGTTCGGTGCCGAAGCGGCACGCGCGTTCTTCGCCGCCTGCCCGGTGTGGCCGCACCAGCCGGCGCCGGCAGCCACCACCGCCGCGCTGAAGGGCGATCTGCCGGTGCTGCTGCTGTCCGGCGAACTGGACCCGGTCACCCCGCCGCGTTACGCCGACCAGGTGGTCAAGGGCCTGCCCAACGGGCGCGCCCTGGTCGCCCGCGGCCAGGGCCACGGCACGCTCAGCGCTGGCTGCATGCCGCGCCTGCTCGGCCAGTTCATCGACACTACCGACGCCAAGGCACTGGATGCCAGCTGCCTGGACACGCTGAGCTACGTGCCGGCATTCACCTCGTTCAACGGATGGGCCCCATGATCGTCGCCGAGAACCTGCACAAGGGTTTCGACACCCGCACCGGCCGCATCCAGGCCGTGGCCAACGTCGGCTTCACTGCTGCTGATGGCCGCATCACCGGCCTGCTGGGCCCCAACGGCGCCGGCAAGACCACCACCATGCGCATGCTGTACACGCTGATGACCCCCGACCAGGGCAGCATCACCGTCGATGGCATCGACGCGGCGCGCGATCCGGTGGAAGTGCGCCGCCACCTGGGCGTGCTGCCCGACGCCCGCGGCGTCTACAAGCGGCTGACCGCGCGCGAGAACATCGCCTACTTCGGCGAACTGCACGGCCTGTCGGCGCAGCAGATCCGCGAACGCACCGAGGTGCTGTCGCATGCGCTGGACATGGGCGACATCCTGGACCGGCAGACCGATGGCTTCTCGCAGGGCCAGCGCACCAAGACCGCCATCGCGCGAGCGCTGGTACACGACCCGCGCAACGTCATCCTGGACGAACCCACCAACGGGCTGGATGTGATGACCACCCGCGCACTGCGCCGGTTCCTGCTGGGCCTGCGCGAAGAAGGGCGCTGCGTCATCCTGTCCAGCCACATCATGCAGGAGGTGGGCGCGCTGTGTGACCACATCGTCATCATCGCCAAGGGCACCGTGATGGCCGCCGGCAGCAGCGATGAACTGCGTGCACAGGCGGGCGAAACCAATCTGGAAGATGCGTTCGTGAAACTGATCGGCAGCGAAGAGGGCCTGCACGCATGAGCATGATGTCGACCCTGATGACGGTGATGCGCAAGGAACTGCGCGATCTGTCGCGTGACCGCCGCACGCTGGCACTGACCCTGCTGTTCGGGCCGCTGCTGTACCCGCTGCTGATCCTGGGCATGGGCAAGCTGTCGGAAAGCCGGGTGCGCACGCAGATTGAACAACCGCTGCAGATTCCCACCATCGGCGCCGAACACGCGCCCAACCTGGTGCGCTTCCTGGCCGCACAGGGCCTGAATGCCACCACCGCACCGGCCGATCTGGCCGAGGCCATCCGTTCGCAGGAAATAGATGTCGCTCTGCGCATCAGTGCCGATTTCGGCAAGGACTGGGCCGACGGCAAGCCGGCGCTGGTGGAAGTGATCCGTGACAGCACCCGGCGTGCCGCCGAAGTGCCCAGTGCGCGGCTGCAGGCGGCGCTGGCCACCTACAACGGCCAGGTAGGGGCACTGCGGTTGATGGCACGCGGCGTGGATGCCCAGGTGGCACGCCCGCTGGATGTGGCCCAGCAGGACATGGCCAGCGCCGAAGCCAAGCGCGGCATGATGCTGTCCATGCTGCTGCCGGTGCTGCTCACGCTTACCTCGTTCATTGGTGGCGCCTACCTGGTGATGGATTCCACCGCCGGGGAGCGTGAGCGGCAGTCGTTGGAGCCGCTGCTGGCCACGCCCGGTTCGCGCAGTGCGATTGTCAGCGGCAAGATCGCCGCGGCCTGCGTGGTTGGCTTTGCCTCGCTGCTGCTCACTCTGGTGGCCTTCAAACTGAGCGCGCAGATCGCCCCCGGCAATGTCGGCCGGCAGTTGAACATGAACATCGTGTCCATGCTGCAGATGCTGCTGGTCATGCTGCCCATGCTGCTGATCGGTACTTCGCTGCTGACCTATCTGTCGGCCGCTGCCAAGAGCATGAAAGAAGCGCAGAGCCACATGACCTGGCTGGTGCTGCTGCCCATGCTGCCGGGCTACGCGCTGATGGCCTACCCGGTGAAGAGCGAGCTGTGGCAGTACGCGGTGCCGTTCCTGTCGCAGAACCAGATGTTGTTGAAGGTGATCCGCCACGAGGCGATCTCGCCGACCGTGTGGGGCATCTACCTGGGCGCCAGCCTGGGCCTGGCCGCGGTGCTGTGGTTCGCTGCCGTGCGCCGCTACCACAACGAGCGCCTGGCTATTTCCGGCTGAGCCGGGGCGCGCGCAGGGTGACCGCCGCCCCGAGGGCAGGCGGTCGCCGTGCCAGAGCCTCGATCGCGATGGCATCGGCATGCGCGGTGCCATCGCACAGGAAGGCGGCGTAGCGCAGGGCACGCTCCTGCGCATCTGCGCCCAGCGCCAGGTACTGCAGGTGCGCTGTCAGCAGCGCATCTTCGCGCAGCCCCAGGTTGCCGTGGATGCTGGACCAGGCGTGCTGTTCGGGGTGTTCCACCACACGCGCATGCACCGGTCCCCGTTCCACATAGCGGTGCGCACCCAGCAGATACGCCGGGTCCTGCACGGGCAGGCACTGCAGCCCGGTCTGCCACTGCGGCGCTGGGCGCCCATGCCGTTGGCTGAAGGCTCGGCTGTAGGCGGCGCAGCACGCGCGCAGCGCACGCACCACCCCATCGCCTGTGCGGGGCGTGGCCAGCAGGTGCAGGTGGTCATCCATCACCACGTAGGCATGCAGCAGCAGCCGTTGCTTCAGCAGCGCGCTGTGCAGCAGGGCCAGCAGCTGGCGCCGGTCGTCATCGTCGACGAACAGGGTGGCCGGGTGGCGCGCGCGCTGCCGCACCAGGCAGGGCGGGTAGGGGGACAGTGGCGGATGGTGCATCGCGCGAGCCTGGCGCAGGGAATCCCCCAGCCTGCACCGCCCGCAACTGTCGCGCGAGCGGGCAACACGCCAGCAACGTCTGCGGCGTGCAGGCGGCGGCCGCCTCGCAGCCAGACGCGACAGGTTTCCCGTGCAAGGCCCAGTACCCACAACGCAACAGGGCCCGGATCGCTCCGGGCCCTGCAGGCAGTTCGCCGTCGTGGCGGGTGGATCAACCGCCCGGCGCGAACACCAGCGTGCGGCGGGTGGTGACCGGTGCCCCCACCGGCTCGAAGCGCCAGCGCTTCACCGCGTTCAGTGCCTCGCGGTCGAACACGCGCGACGGCGTGGCGCGCAGCACGCGTGCATTGGTCACCGAACCGTCGGTGCCCACGGTGATCTCCACCAGCACTTCGCCGGACGTACCCGAGCGCAGGGCTTCAGACGGATAGCGCGGCGCCGGGGTGCTGACCGGGCGCAGGCTCGGTGCCGCAGTGGCGGCGGCCTGGCGCGCGGCCGTCGCGGCCTGGGCAGCCGCCTGCTGCTGCTTCTGCTCGGCCTCGCGGCGCGCGGCGGCCTGGCGTTCGGCGTCCTGGCGCTCGCTGTCGCGACGGGCCGCATCCTGCTGGGCGGCAATCTGCTTGGCCGCGTCGGCTTCCTTGGCGCGCTGCTCGGCCAGGCGCTGCTGTTCAACCAGCTGCTTGGCGCGGTCCTCGGCGTCCTTCTTGACCTTGGCGGTCTCGTCCTCGGTGCGCTTGGCGGCCACCTGTACGCCCTTGGTCAGGCCTTCCTTCAGGCGCGGCAGGGCCGGCGCGGACGGGTCGACCTTCTCGATCAGGGCCACCAAGCGCTGGGCTTCGGCGAAGTCCTCGCGGCCCAGGTGCTGCTCGGCGGCAATCAGGGTGTAGGGCAGCAGGTCGGTCAGCGCGCTCTTCACCGAGGCGTCGTCCGGCGTCTTGTCGCGCAGGGCGAGGTAGTACTCGATGGCGTTGTCGCCGGCCGGTGCGTACATGCGGTTCTCGCGCAGGGCCTGGCTGGCGGCCTCGCGCAGCTGTTCGGTGCCCATCGACTGCACCTTGGCGGCTACCGCCGGTGCGGCGGCATCGGCCGGGGCCGTTGCGGCGGGCGCGGCGGCGCCGGGTGCGGCAGCGGCGGGTGTTTCTTCCTTGCCCGAGCAGGCCGCCAGGGCCAGCACCAGGGCAACCGGCATCCACCGGCGCGCGGCAGCGATCGTAGAGACGTGCGACATCCTGCTCCCCTTTAGAAGACGACGTTACGTAGTGCGTATGGCTGCAGCGCCGGGATCGGGATCCGGGCGTGGTCGCCAGCGTTTCCCGACGCCGGCGCCGACTGCGGCGAGGGTGCAATCTAGCATCCCCGCCGCCATCGCGTACAAGGGCCAATGGCCGTGGCCGGCAGCAACGCGGGGTTGCCGCCGGCCAGCGGGCTCAGTGCGCGCCGCCCTTGCCGTGGCCCTCGGCCTTGTCGTGGCCGTTGGACATCAGCTTGTCGGTCCAGGCAATGCCGATGGCCGACAGGATGAACACGCAGTGGATGATGGTCTGCCACAGCACGCCATCGGCGGTCAGCATGGCGCAGCGGGCCGCACCGATGTTGGCGGCGGCTACGGCCATCTGTTCCGGGGTGCACAGCGGAATGCCGCCCAGCGCGCCGGTGGCAATGAAGGTCTTCAGCAGGTGGATGGAGGAAATGCCGATGATCGCCATCGCCAGCTTCACCTTCAGCACGCTGGCATTGACGTGGCTCAGCCATTCCGGCTGGTCCGGGTGGCCTTCCAGGCGCAGGCGCGACACGAAGGTTTCATAGCCACCCACGATCACCATCACCAGCAGGTTGGAAATCATCACCACGTCGATCAGGCCCAGCACGATCAGCATGATCTGCTGCTCGCCCATCGAGGCCGAGTGGGAAATCAGGTGCCACAGCTCCTTGCCGAACAGGAACACGTAGACGCACTGCGCCACGATCAGGCCCAGGTACAGCGGCAGCTGCAGCCAGCGCGAGGCGAAGATCAGCGAGGACAGCGGGGACAGGGGGCGTTGGGGGCTCATGCAGGACAGTGCGTTGCGGGGAAGCGGCGAGGTTACCGGCCCACCATGACGGTGCCAAGCCAACCAACGCACTAGACTGGCACTTTCCTGAACGACGCCGAGCCGACGCCATGATCGACCTGTATTACTGGCCCACCCCGAACGGCCACAAAGTGACCCTGCTGCTGGAAGAAACCGGACTGGAGTACCGCGTGCACCCGGTCAACATCGGCGCCGGCGACCAGTTCAAGCCGGATTTTCTGGCCATTTCGCCCAACAACAAGATGCCGGCCATCGTCGACCATGCCCCGGCCGACGGCGGCGCCGCGCAGAGCGTGTTCGAATCCGGCGCGATCCTGCTGTACCTGGCCGAAAAGACCGGCCAGTTCCTGCCCACCGACCCGCGCGGGCGCATCGCCACCCTGGAATGGCTGTTCTGGCAGATGGCCGGGCTGGGCCCGATGAGCGGGCAGATGGGCCATTTCAACGTGTATGCGCCGGAAAAGATCAGCTATGCCATCGAGCGCTACGACAACGAAGTGCGCCGCCTGCACGGGGTGATGGACAAGCGCCTGGCCGAGCACGCCTACCTGGGCGGCGCCGAGTACAGCATTGCCGACATGGCCAGCTACCCGTGGATTGGCGCCTACGACAAGATTCCGGTCGATTTTGCCGCGTTCCCGAACCTGAAGCGCTGGCACGAAGCCATCGCCGCACGCCCGGCCACCCAGCGCGCCTACGCCCTGCGTGACAAGGTGAACCCCAACGCCGGCAAGCCGCTGAGCGACGAAGAGCGCAAGCAGCTGTTCGGCCAGCGCTGACGCATTTGCTGCAGACCGCTGCGCTCGCCGGGGGGGGGGGCCCCCCCGCCCCCCCCCCCCCCCCGGGGCGCGCGGCCCCCCCCCCCCCCCGGGCGGGCTGCTTCATGGGCAGAAGGTCATGCTGCCTTCGCGCACCGGCTTGGTTAGGATGGACACTGACGTTGCCCGGGATGTCCCATGCGCCACCTGTTCGCCTCGCTTGCCCTCATGATCGCCACCAGCACTGTTGCCCACGCCGAAAAACTCACCCTGGAAGCCATCACCGGCCCGCTGCCGCTGTCCGGCCCCACGCTGATGAAGCCCAAGGTGGCCCCGGACGGCTCGCGCGTCACCTTCCTGCGTGGCAAGGACACCGACCGCAACCAGCTGGACCTGTGGAGCTATGACATCGGCAGCGGCCAGACCCGACTGCTGGTGGATTCGAAGGTGGTGCTGCCCGGCACCGAAACCCTGAGCGATGAAGAAAAGGCGCGCCGCGAGCGCCAGCGCATCGCCGCCATGACCGGCATCGTCGATTACCAGTGGGCACCGGACGCGCAGCGCCTGCTGTTCCCGCTGGGCGGCGAACTGTATCTGTACGACCTGAAGCAGCAGGGTGCCGCGGCCGTGCGCCAGCTCACCCACGGCGAAGGCTTCGCCACCGACGCCAAGCTGTCGCCCAAGGGCGGCTTCGTCAGCTTCATCCGCGGCCGCAACCTGTGGGTGATCGAGCTGGCCAGCGGCAAGGCCGTGCAGCTCACCCACGATGGCAGCGCGACCATCGGCAATGGCGTGGCCGAATTCGTGGCCGACGAGGAAATGGACCGCCATACCGGCTACTGGTGGGCGCCGGATGATTCGGCCATCGCCTTCGCCCGCATCGATGAAAGCCCGGTGCCGGTGCAGAAGCGCTACGAGGTCTACGCCGACCGCACCGATGTGATCGAACAGCGTTACCCCGCCGCCGGCGATGCCAACGTGACCGTGAAACTGGGCGTGATCGCGCCGGCCGCCGCTGCCGCGCCGCGCTGGATCGACCTGGGCAAGGAACAGGACATCTACCTGGCGCGCGTGGACTGGCGCGATGGCCAGCGCCTGACCTACCAGCGCCAATCGCGCGACCAGAAGCAGCTGGACCTGGTGGAAGTGGACCTGGCCGGCAAGGGCACGCGCACGCTGGCCCATGAAACCAGCCCGACCTGGGTGCCGCTGCACAACAGCCTGCGCTTCCTGCAGGACGGCAGCCTGCTGTGGTCCTCCGAACGCAGCGGTTTCCAGCACCTGTACCGCATTGGCAACGACGGCAAGACCACCGCACTCACCCAGGGCAACTGGCCGGTGGACGAACTGCTGGCGGTGGACGAAGCGGCGGGCAAGGTCTATTTCCGCGCCGGCATCGACTCGGCACGCGAAAGCCAGATCTACGCCGTATCGCTGCAGGGGGGCGCGCCGCAGCGTCTGTCGCAGGCCCCGGGCATGCACAGCGCCAGCTTCGCCCGCAACGCCAGCGTGTATGTAGACACCTGGTCCAACAGCAACACCCCGCCGCAGATCGAGCTGTACCGCGCCAATGGCGAGAAGATCGCCACGCTGCTGCAGAATGATCTGGCCGACCCCAAGCACCCCTACGCGCGCTACCGCGACGCGCAGCGGCCGATCGAGTTCGGCACGCTTACCGCCGCCGATGGCAAGACCGCGCTGAACTACAGCATCATCAAGCCGACCGGCTTCGACCCGTCCAAGCGCTACCCGGTGGCCGCGTACGTGTATGGCGGCCCGGCCAGCCAGACCGTCACCGACAGCTGGCCCGGCCGTGGCGACCATCTGTTCAACCAGTATCTGGCCCAGCAGGGCTACGTGGTGTTTTCGCTGGACAACCGCGGCACCCCGCGTCGCGGCCGCGATTTCGGCGGCGCGCTGTACGGCAAGCAGGGCACGGTGGAAGTGGCCGACCAGCTGCGCGGCGTGGCCTGGCTGAAGCAGCAGCCCTGGGTGGACCCGGCGCGCATTGGCGTGCAGGGCTGGTCCAACGGCGGCTACATGACCCTGATGCTGCTGGCCAAAGCGTCGGACAGCTATGCCTGCGGCGTGGCCGGCGCACCGGTCACCGACTGGGGCCTGTACGACAGCCACTACACCGAACGCTACATGGACCTGCCCAAGCGCAACGACGCCGGCTACCGCGAAGCGCGCGTGCTGACCCACATCGATGGCCTGCGCTCGCCGCTGCTGCTGATCCACGGCATGGCCGACGACAACGTGCTGTTCACCAATTCCACCAGCCTGATGAGCGCGCTGCAGAAGCGTGGCCAGCCGTTCGAACTGATGACCTACCCGGGCGCCAAGCACGGCCTGTCCGGCGCCGATGCGCTGCACCGCTACCGCGTGGCCGAAGCCTTCCTGGAGCGCTGCCTGAAGCCCTGATCGCGATTGGGAAGGAGCCCGCCGATGCCGCTGCCACCGCCCGTTCCCGCACATGCCGCCCCCGCCACCGGCTGGTGGCGGCGCCACTGGCGCTGGGCCATGCCGCTGGCCGTGGTCCTGCTGCTGGCCAGCCTGGGCGGCGCCACCGCGTGGAGCCTGCTGCGCTGGAGCGAGGCCGCGCGCGAAAGCGCACCCATGCGCGAGGCCATGCGCCGCGCAGGGTGCAGCATTGAACTGGTGCAGGCCTTCGGCGAACCGCTGCAGGCCGACGCAATGCCGGTGGGCAGCATGCAGACCGCAATCGACGGTCAGCGCAATGTTGGCCTGATTGTCGGCCTGCAGGGACCGGATGCGCGCGGGCGCCTGTTCGTGCAGGGCAGCCGTCGTGATGACGTCTGGGATTACCCGGTGATGTACGTGCTTGCCGAAGACGAACAGACCTTCGACCTGAGCGCGCTGGACGATGCGGAAGCCGCAGAAGCGTGTGCGCTGCGGGAGTGCCGTGCGCGGGGCGGGTGTGGGGTGGGGTTGGCGTTGTGACCGCAGCCCGATAGGCCTGCAGGCTTCGTCTCTGGCTGGTGATTGGGTGGCTCGTGTCGTTTAGGAATAATCCGAAATTCGACCGATAGCACAGTTCATGCCTTGAACGTGCCGGTTATTTCGGAGATAACTTCGCCCATGCGGCCCAGCCGCGTTACCGGAACAGGGACGGTCCGACGTACAGCGCGCCATGGCGATGCTGGCGTGTGGGTGTTCCTCCGCCGGTGCGACCCTCGCCCAGGAGTGGAGAACAGGGATGTTCAAGCGAATCAAAGCCGAATGGCTGCTGGCACTGTCGTTGGCCCTTCCGGGTCTCGCGGTGGGTGCCAGCGCATACGCACAGGAAGTTGGCAAGGAATGGACGGCTTTCCCGTATCTGCCAGGCCAGAAATTCCTCTTTGAAAGCGCCGCGCGCCAATCCATCGAGACGATGTTCGCCGGCGACCAGGTGGATGTCCCCTTCCAGTGGTATGTGCACAGCCAAGCTGTCAGCCCTCGTGAGACAACCACCGACTATCGCTTTCAGCCCCTGGCGCTGATCAAGGCCGATTGGACCTACACGTACGCCTCGCAGCCCTACGCCAGCGACGAGCTGTTCATGCAGGCGATCCGCACGCAGAACGCGTCCGATCCGCAGTGCCCGGCCCTGCAGCTGGACCCCATCCAGTGGGTGGAAGGCTCTGACAAGGGACCCGATGGCAGCAGCCGACGCGACACGGCAACGCTGTCGGGAACACGCTACCTTGATTTCGGTGGGGGCTCGTGCTTGGGCGCCTTCGTGCGCGGTGTGCTGGAGCGCAAACGCCGCGTGGACTGCCCCAACAAGTCCAGCACCCAATGGAACGCGGCCAGCGGCATGTGCGAGATGCGCACTGCCGGCATGATGACCTACAAGGGCCCGCCACAGCCCAAGCAGTGTCCGATGCTTGCCAACCCGTGCAATCCCGCCACCGGCGACAAGAGCCAGCCAGAGCCTGACTTCGACCTGGGCTGGGTCAGTTTCCAGCGGCACTATCACTCCCTGACTAGCACTGCCGGCGAGTCGCTGGGGATCGGCTGGACCCATTCCCACAACATCCGCCTTGCCACCGGCAACGACCCTACCGTGTTCCCACCGGCATTGTCGGTCGGCCTGATCGATCCTGATGGAAACCAGATCGCCTTTGTCAAAGTCGGCACCCAGTACGAGGCCAACGACGGCAGCGGCGACCGCGCAGTCCAGCAGACATCGGGTTGGCAGGTTTCGCGTGCAACAGAGCGCCTCTACTTCAATAACGAAGGCCGCATGCAGCACCGCGACTTCGAAGACGGAACATGGCTGGCCTATGCCTACGACGCGCGCGGGCGCTTGCTGTCGGTCACCCATTCCAGCGGGCGCCAGTTGACGCTTCACTACGCGGTGCCGGGCAATGCCTTGCGGATCTCATCCATTTCATTGGCCGGGCAGGCGTTGGTTTCCTACGCCTATTCCAGCAGCGAGAATCTGCTCAGTGCGACGTACGCAGATGGAAGCGTGCGCAGCTACCACTATGAGGATGCGCGTTACCCGAACTACCTCACCGGTGTCACCGCCGAGGACAACCGGCGTTTCAGCTGGTTCGGGTATGACGAAAAGGGACGCGTGATCTACAGCCGTCACTCCCCTGACCCGGGCACGGCGGGCGCAGGAATCGATGGGATTGACCTCGCGTACCTGCCGGCCGGTGACACCGTCGTAACCGACGCCCTGGGAAAGACGTCCACCTACCAATTGACCGCAGGTGGCCCAGGCACGCTCCCGCGCATGGTCACCGGTTCAACGGATGCCGCGGGTACCACCGCAACGGTGCTGCTGCCCGAGAGTACGGATTTTCGCAGGCGTGTTGCATCCAGCACGGATCGACGCGGCACGGTAACCCAATATGCCTACGCCGAGGGGACCGACCCGCTGGCAGGCGCCGTGCGGGTCACGACTACGACGGAAGCTGCGGGAACCCCGCAGGAGCGGGTGACTGAAACGCGCGTTGCGATAGACAGCAACCGGGTTGTCCTGCAGACCGTGGGTACGCAGGAAATCCGCATTGCCCGCAATGCACGCCTGCAGCCTACGGTGATCACCGTGCGTGATACGGCCACGGATCAGACCCGTGTCACCACACTGACCTACTGCGAGGCCGAAGGTCCTGACTGTGCCCAGGTGGGTGCCCTGCGATCGACCGATGGCCCCCGTACTGACGTGAGCGATGTTACGACCCGTGCGTGGTACACCGCGGACGATGCGGGCTGTGCAAGCGGTGGCACCTGCAGTTTCCGCAAGGGCGACCTGCGCAGCATCAGCAATGCGCTGGGCCACACCACGGAGACGCTTTCCTACGATACCTTCGGGCGCCCGTTGTCCGTGCGTGATGGCAACGGCGTGGTCACCGATTACAGCTATCACCCGCGCGGTTGGCCGACATCGATCACGGTGCGCGGCGCGACCACGGCTGACGACCGCTCTACCCAGATCAGCTACTGGCCCACTGGCCAGGTGCAACAGGTCACCGAGCCTGACGGCAGCAGCGTCACCTACGTGTACGACGCGGCCCAGCGCCTGACCGATATCGCAGACAGTGCCGGGAACACCATCCATTACACGCTGGACGATGCCGGCAACCGCCTCAACGAAGACACCGTGGATGCGGGTGGCACTCTGCGGCGCACGCTGGCGCGGACCTACAACACCCTTGGCCAATTGACCGCGCTGAAAGATGCGGGCAACCATGCCACCGGCTTCACTTACGACGCCAACGGTAACCCGCAGACGGTGACCGATGCGCTGCAGCGTGTGACCAGCCAGCAGCATGATCCGCTGAACCGCCTGGCCCAGACCCTGCAGGACGTGGGCGGGGTGGCGGCGGAGATCAGCAGCCAGTACAACGCGCTGGATCAGGTCACGCAGGTGACCGACCCCAAGGGGTTGCACACTACCTATGCCTACAACGGATTCGGCGACCTGACCGGCCAGGTCAGTCCCGACAGCGGCACCAGCAGCTTCACCGTGGATGCGGCGGGTAATCGCAAGACCCGCACCGATGCACGCGGTGTTACGGCCACCTACAGCTATGACGCGCTCAACCGCCTGATCGGTGTTGCGTACCCAGATCCGAATCTGGATATCGGCTACAGCTACGATGTGGCGCCGGCCGCCTGTGCCGCCGATGAGCGCTTCGCCAAGGGGCGCCTGGGGCAGGTGCTGCACGCCAATGGCAGCACCCAGTACTGCCATGACCGCTTCGGCCAGATCACCCGCAAGGTGCAGACGATCAACGGTGTGGCCAGCACCTTGCGCTATGCCTACAGCAAGGCGGGCCGCTTGACCGCGCTGACCTATCCCGATGGCAGTGTGGCCGACTATGTACGCGATCCCTTGGGGCGCATCAGCCAGGTTGGGTTGACCCGCCCGGGTCAGTCGCGGCAGGTGGTGGTCGACAACGTGACCTATGCCGCCTTCGGCCCCGCGACGGGATGGAGCTATGGCAATGGCCGCCAACTGCAGCGTCCGCTGGATCTGGACTATCGCCCGCAGGCAGTACACGACCCGGCCGCCGGCGGCCTGTCGCTGAGCTACGGGTACGATCCGGTGGGCTCCATCACCGAATTGAAGAATGGTGCGGGCTCAACCGTATTGGCCACCTATGCCTACGACACGCTGGGTCGCCTGACCCAGACCCAGGACGGTACGACGGGCACGCCGATTGAGACGTATGCGTACGATGCCACCGGCAACCGCACCGCATTGACCACCGCGGCCGGTGTGGCCGGCTACACCTATCCCGCCAGCAGCCATCGCTTGACCGCGGTGGACGGCGAAGCCCGCGGCCATGATGCGGCGGGCAATACCACCAGCATTGGCAGCAAGGCGTTCACCTACAACGACGCCAACCGCATGAATGCGGTGAAGCAGGGCAGCGCAGTGCTGGAAAGCTATGCCTACAACCATCGTGGTGAACGCGTGCTGCGCACCCCGACGGGCGGCACTGCGCAGATCACCTTGTACGACGAGGCAGGGCAATGGCTGGGCAACTACAGCGCCAGTGGTGAGGCGCAGCAGCAAGCCATCTGGCTGGACAACTATCCAGTGGCGCTGATCAATGTGCCCGCTGCGGGCGTGCCGGAGCTGGCTTACGTGCAGCCGGATCACCTGGGCACACCGCGTGTGGTGATCGACCCAGTGCGGGATGTGGCGATCTGGGAGTGGAGCAACAAGAGCGAAGTGTTTGGGAACCAGATCCCGAGTGCCGACCCGGACAGTGATGGTGTGGCGTTCGAGCTGGCGCTGCGCTTCCCGGGCCAGCAGGCGACGGATGCGAGCGGGATGTTCTACAACTACCAGCGGGAGTATGACCCGGCGGTCGGGCGGTACTCGCAGAGTGACCCGATTGGGTTGGCGGGGGGGATTTCGACTTTTGTCTATGCAACTGGCAACTCCATCGGATTCACTGACCCTTTGGGATTGAACAACCAATTTGGAGCGGGCGCCTCCGCCTCGGGAGCCGGGCCTGGAGTTGCAGTAAATTTCTCTGGAACTTTTGGAATCTCTGTTCCTAAGGATCGGAAAAGTATTGCTTGTTATCAGATTTATGGGTCATTGCAAATGGGTGCAATGCTGGGTGGTGGGGCATATCTTGGCGCAGGCGCGTCGGTAAGCGCTTCGGAGAGTTCGGGTCCATTGCCCCCCAAATCCTGGGGTGTCTACAGATACTCGGAACTAGCAGGGGGGTGGGGGCCGTCGATTGGCGGGTCTGTTCAAGGTACCGACAACTTGTTGAAGGGGAATAAGGATGGCGATAATTGGGCTTGGTTGCGCCGATTGTTTTCGCTAGAAGATATGGGCCGAGATAAAATCGGTGGCGGATCGGCTTCCTTTCCTCCGCTGCCTGGGGTTGGGTTTGGCTTCTTGTCCGGATCTGGCTATACAATTTCGGGGCAGTTAGCTACACCGACTGGCGAAGGATGCGGGTGTCCTTGATATGAGTGCATACAGACGATTTCTCAGGTCCTACTACATCATGTTTTTCTGGGTGCTGAGATTGGTTGGTTGCCTGGGAATTGCTGTGAATTTTATAATTCTGTCTTTCGTTCTTGCTGATATTTATGGTGATGGCGAAAAGTATGGTTACTCGGGTTTGGTTTTCGTGGTCGTCTCTCTGGTTTGGTTTTTTGTCACGTTGAAAATTGGATCTGTTGGCCTGGTCCGTCTCCGGCAAAAAAGCGAATCGTAGGCGTTGCCAAGCCGGTAGTGGCGGCATCGCGGAATCGTCCAGGCAGTAGATGGCATAGTCGCCATCTACGATGATCCTGCGCTCAAAATGAGCTCGTGGCATGAAGATGCTCTCCGTGCAAGACGCTGTATGCTTACAACCATCGTGGTGAGCGTGTGCTGCGCACGCCGGGGAGCGGCACTGCGCAGATCACCTTGTATGACGAGGCAGGGCAATGGCTGGGCAACTACAGCGCCAGGGGTGACGCGCAGCAGCAGGCCATCTGGCTGGACAATTACCCAGTGGCGCTGATCAACGTGCCCGCTGCGGGCGTGCCGGAGCTGGCCTACATCCAACCCGATCACCTGGGCACACCGCGTGTGGTGGTCGACCCAGTGCGGGATGTGGCGATCTGGGAGTGGAGCAACAAGAGCGAAGTGTTTGGGAACCAGATACCGAGTGCCGACCCGGACGGTGATGGTGTGGCGTTCGAACTGGCGCTGCGCTTCCCGGGCCAGCAGGCGACGGATGCGAGTGGGTTGTTCTACAACTACCAGCGGGAGTATGACCCGGCGGTGGGGCGGTACTCGCAGAGTGATCCAATTGGGTTGATGGGGGGGATCTCCAGTTACGCCTATGCAAACTCTGGTCCAGTCGGAATCAGTGATCCATCGGGGATGATAGCGAAATGCACTTGCAACGATGGAGGCGCTTCGATTGATATTCCAATTCGTTTTCGAGGTGAGATGGCGACGCCTGAAAAGATCAGTGAAATAATCAGATCAATTGAGTCAACTTGGTCAAGTCCAGGCTTCACAGTCACGGTAAGTCAGCCGGCGAAAGGTCGTGCTAACGATATTGAGATTGTTCCAGGTGTTGGTGTTTCATTTGTGCGCGGAAGTAGTGAGGGTCAGTGGTATTCAGATATGAATCCTTGGACGGCTGCACATGAGGCCGGCCATTTGATGAAGTTCAAGTATGATGGGCGGGTTGATATGTATGATGTGACTAATTTGAATCCGCGCACAACGTCTCCAGTTCCTGGTTGGGAAGGGAATATCATGGCTGAACATTTGGGCCTCCCTGACGACAGAGTTAGAGACGCAATCAAGAGGGCGCTCCGATGCAAGTGAGACTTGCCATGTTTGGACTTGTTCTGCTTATTCTTGGATGCAGTTCTGTGTCAAGAAGTGCGGCCTGGCCTTCGCATTGGATGGACGCCAGTGTCGGCCGGGTTACCCCCGGGAATGCTGATGAACTGAGCGCTGATAGAATCGATATTCTTGATTCTGAGGATGAAGAAAAGGCAAGGCTGTGGCTCTCATCCTCTGGCAGAAGAGTTGCCCTTCTTTCTGAGATGCCCGGATTCTCAGAGTTGAATTTTGTCAGAAATAATGCTCGGACTCCTGCTGGTGATCTATACCTGGTGAGAGGGGTTTCGGATGGTGGGAATGGGTTTTCTCTGTTTATGTAAATGGCAATGGAGTTATGGTTCTATATAGTGTGATGGGCAATTGTGCGCCTAGCGAGATGCGTGTTTTATTAATACGCCTTAATGCCGTCCCCAAGGAGGTGTACGGTGGATGCGGTGGTACTATGTGAGCTGGGGGGCGGTCTCAGCTTGCAAGCGCAACACGTGAGTTAGGTTGATCGATCTCTAATCTCCCATCCCAGCTTCATTCGATGCATGCAAGCCAACGCGCTGGCGCGGCAGTGCGTTTAGGTGAGCCGTGGCACAACTACCCTGTTGCGCTGATCCATGTGCCTACCGCTGGAGTGCCGGAGCTGGCTTACATCCAGCCGGAACACCTAGGCGCGCCGCGCGTGGTCATCGACCCGGTGCGCGATGTGATGATCTGCGAGTGGAGCAGCAAGAACGAAATCTTTGGCGATCAGGTGCCGGATAATGATCCCAACGCGGATGGTGTGGTGTTTGATCTCGCGTTGCGCTGCTGGTTTCCGAGTACGGAAGTCGATCCAGCGAGCAGCCAATGGTCGACGATTCGGCCCTATTCAAGCGTCTTGGAGTACGGCGGGACCAGTCTTAGGACGCACGGCTAGCGTCTTGGAGTACGGCGGGACCAGTCTTAGGACGCACGGCTACCGTAACGACTGTTTCGGATAAGTTCTGGGATATCGGCTCCATGGTCTACTGTGGCTGTCGCGCAGCCGGTGAATAAGGGGTCTGAGGTGATGAGCAACCTGGAAGATAGAGACGAGCTATCTGCTCCTGATTTCTATGCGCAGTTCTATCTAGGCGCAGGTTTGGAACAGAAGACCGTGATCGAGTTGCTCAGGCACGTTGCAGACGAGCTTCGACTTCCTGCAGGGAAACTTCGGCCAACAGATCGTTTCTCGAAGGAGCTATCGCCCGGAGAACTGCATGCGTGGGACGCGGGGTACGGAGTACTGATTGTCGAAGTCCAATCCTTGGCAAGAAGGCGTGGCGTCGTGATCGATAAGAGGGTCCACTCTCTGGACGACTACATCCGTATTATGGCTAACATCTACTGACGATAAGAGATGGCGATGTTCCGAGGGGACTGTTAGGCGCTCTGCTGGGCTATGAAAAGAAGGTCGCCATGCTGGGACATAGGCCATGAAGGCGTTCCTATCTACGGTCATGGCCCTCTGGCGCGCCGCGGAGTCGAGCTTGTTCAACTGAACCCCGATACCTCATCACCACTACCGATCTCGCTCCACCAACGCCCACAACACCGAACGGACGGGACGGTGCCAGTCCATCAACCGGCCGCCAGATGGCAACGCACACCGCTCATCCTTCGGCACCGCAGGTCCAGCCCGCCACCACGGTCGGGCCCGACCATCGGGAATGCTGACACCCTCAAGCTGGTTGAGCGCCATCAACTGCTGCAGATCCAGATACAGCGCCTCAGATTCCGGCGCACGCTGCAGCGCGTCCGCCGGCAGACGAAGCGCGACCGTCGCTTTTGTGCGCTCCACCCTCAGCACGGGAAAGCCCTTGCAGCGGACCTGGAAAGAGGGCGCAACCGCATCCGCCGGGTAGATCGTGAAGCCCGTTGCTCGGTGCGTGGAAACAAAGCCGTGCGCACTGCCATAGAGCTTCTCGAATTCCGCGAATCCCATCTTCGGATAGACCCACGTCTCTTCGGCTGCGCTTTGCGGCCATGGCAGGCAGGCAATAGCGGCCAGCGCACCGATGACCATCAGGCCAGATGCCAGGAACGACCTCACTCACGATCCCGCGCCGAGCGGCCGTACGCGTTCCTGGATGAAGACGTTGAGGGCGAGACAGGCCATGGCCAGGCCTGCCATCACGCGGTCGCCCACGTCCTGGTCAGGGTCTCCATTCTGGCGGGCGCGCTCGGCGGCCAGCAGCAGTTCCTGCACCACGCGTTGGCCAGCCAGAGCGCAATCTGCATCGGCTAAGGCAATCTGCCGACTGCGAAGTGGATGCCGTTCCGGCCAGGGCCGGCCATCGGCGGCGGCACCGGCGCCGATACTTCGCAGCAGGTGGGTGAGCGAGTTGGGGTCTGGCGCGGGATCGCCTGCCGGCGGTTCCTGGATGGAATGCGGGGCAGGGGAATAGGGTGCGGTCATGGCGGGCTCCTTGCGTGCAGGCAGAAGCCGCCACCGATAAAGGTGGCGGACGATGCGTGGTTCGAAACCCGGCGTTCGCGAAACCGGCAGGCACAAGGCCTCCACGCACCGCCCGCCATAGCCGGCCGACGGATTGCCAGCCGGCACCACACAGGGTGATGCCGGCTGGCAAGCGTTTACTTCTACGAACTAGCGGGGTTTCGAATCCCGGCCACCGATGCACGGTGGCATCGAAAGGAATACGCCCGGTCGTACGCGATGCCAAGGCAGTAGGGCCGATGCCGTCACTGCATTCAACATTTTCAGAATCGTTGCAAATTTCGCCGTGCGGCTGAGGCCTTGGTATGCAAGGCTATCGGCAGCATTGGTGGCTCAGACGCGTTTACAGTCGCAGAGGTGCCTGAGGGGCCAAGGGCAGGGCAGATGCGACACCCCGATGCCCCGCCAGCGGATGTCAGCGGCCCTGCATCGCGACCCTGGTCTGTTCAAGCCGGATGGAAGTGTGGCTGCGCGCGCGGATGGTGCGATTGCTCTTGAACATGCTTTCCAGCTCTGAGCGTGACTCATGACAGAGGGATGGACGATGAGGAAATCTGGTTTACTGCTGCTGATCGTTCCGGCCGTGTATCTTGTGGCGTGTTCGGGACTATCTGCAGTCAAGTCGCGTGCGTTTGACTCCATCAAACCAGGGGACAGTCGCACAGCCGTCGTGGAAGCTTTGGGTGATCCGGATGTGCGGGAACTGCCGGAGAGGCGCTTCGCACGTTATGCGAGCAAGCCGTGCAGTGGTGCGTGCAGGGAACGCCTGTGGTTCGAGAACACGCTGAGCTTGGACATTGAGGCCTGGTCTGTTGAACTGGATGAGAATGGCCACGTCATCAGTAAGGCGCATTGGCATTCGCCGTAACCCAAGGTGCCGCGCGATGACCGAAACCCGCGTGCGGTTGGGTACATTGATCAGGCTTGGACGTCGAATCGATACATTTCGCCTCAGCGGCTGAGGGGGGGCTGGTGCAAAGGCAAACAATGAAAAGTACAACGCGACGTTTGAACACATGCTTCGTCTGGGCTTCGCTCAATTTCATGACGTTGCTGTTGCCGCCACTTACAGGTTCGAATTTCTACCTTTTCATCACCATTGGGTTGATGCTGAACGCGGTAGTGGCGTGTATGGTCTTGAAGGGGGTTGCTCCCATGAAGAATGCGGTCCAGCACGAAGTAAACGTTGCACTCATAAAGCGCTGGGTCACTGTTATCAGCGTAACTGGAACCCTGGCTGTTCTTGTGGCTGGATTTCAGGGCGCTCTGGAGAGGCAATCCATACCCTTTGTTCTGAGTGGGTACGTGCTGCTGATGATCGTTCCTGGGAAGATCATGAGCTTGGCCGTTGCACGTGGAATGGACGAGGTTGAGGGCGAGTGAATCGAATCAAGTAACGTTGTCTGCGCCAAGTAATGCCAAGCCTCATGGCTGCCGGAACGCGCCGTCCACATCTTTGAGGTGCATGGTATGGGCGCCAACGAGTCGTGGCAGACCTTCGTCCGAACCGTATAGAAAGTTGATGGAAGACGATCCACTCGCTTCGAGCGGCACGCACCGATGTTGGGACGGCTATGATCAGCATGGGAACTGCGGCACGGAGGCACCATGGCAGCATCTGACCCTTCAACAGCGCCGTTCGACGGCCGCGTATGTCTTCGGGACTACGAGCATATCGGCAAGCTAAGTGTTGCCGAGATCACCCGGAATGGCACGCTTCTCGTCAGCCGGGCCGGCGCGGATGTCCGCTTGGAACCTGTGCTGGGTGTCGTGGGGCAGGGCAGGTCCAACAAGGACTTTGTACCCATGGCCTACATGTCTCGCGAAATCAATGATGCGCACGGCACACCCGATTACGCCACGAATCTCATCTTGATGATTGATGGAAAAATGATGGGAGATGGCTTCTGCACACCGAAAATTTCTTGGTCACGCACCCTTTTCCGTGGGTCCTTCAAGGTTCTGCTCGACGATGGCTGGTGCTTCGAGTCCAGATATCGCCGGCCACTCCTGCGTGAGGTGTGGTGGCGGCTCAATGTCGGTGGCACGTTGGACGACCAGCCCGTGGATTTCATCGAAAAACTGGTAATGATCGTGTCCGAAACACGGCCGCAATGGATCGCGGAAGACCCGTAAACGTTCCTGCTGGGCGACACCCGGAAAACCCACACAGGAAGGCGCCCCCCCTTGGCGCTCCCCCCACGCCCAGCCGTGACCTCCAGCCGATTGTCGCCATCGCCCCAACCGCGTAAGTTGCGGGCAACCCTTTGCTGGAGTGTCCCATGAAGCCCATCGCGTTGGCCGTTGCCCTGGCCCTGAGTGCCGCCCCGCTGCTGTCTGCACCGTCGGCCCTGGCCGCACCCGCCGCCAAGGCGGCTACCCCGGCCAGCCCGGCCTGGGTGGCGCGCAGCAACGCGCTGGCGCAGATCCTGCTGGACGCGCAGGGGCCGTTCCAGCCCGAGGAAACCGGCTTCTTCGGTGTGCCCGGCTATGACGACAAGGTGGCCGACCTGGGCCCGGACAACGGCCAGCGCTACCGCGCCGCCATGGCCAAGGCCCGCGACGAACTGAAGGCCAAGCTGGCCAGCGAGAAGGACCCCAACGTCCGCCAGGACCTGGAGATCATGATCGCCGCGGCCAACCAGAACATCGAAGGCAGCGAACTGAACGACAAGTACCTGCTGCCGTGGCGCGATGCGCCGCAGACGGTGTTCAGTGGCCTGAACCTGCTGCTGTCCGACCAGGTGCCGGCCGAGCGCCGCGGCAAGGCGCTGGATCGCCTGAAGGCCTATGCCGGCCTGCAGCCGGGCGGCACCGCCTTCACCACCCTGGCCCGCCAGCGCTACGAAGAGCGGCTGAAGGACAGCAGCCTGCTGCAGCCGACCACGATTGAAGTGCAGCAGTCGCTGGACAACGTGCAGACCTACATCACCGGCATCGAGTCGCTGCTGAAGAAGTACCAGATTGCCGGTGCCGATGAAGCCATGCAGGCGCTGGCCGGGCAGATGAAGGACTACGCCGAATGGACCCGCAAGGAAGTGCTGCCCAAGGCCCGCACCGACGCGCGCCTGCCGGCGCCGCTGTATGCCTACCAGCTCAAGCAGGTGGGCATCGATATCGACCCGAAGCTGCTGATGCAGCGCGCCCAGTTGGAATTCATGGAAACCCGCTCGGCGATGCAGCAGCTCGCCCCGCTGGTGGCCAAGGAAAAGGGCCTGAAGGTGGCCGACCCGAGCGACCCGGTGGCGGTCATCCGCGCACTGAAGGCCAACAAGATTGCCAATGACCAGTTGGAAGGCCATTACCGCAAGGTGATCGATGCCATCGATCCGCTCATCCGCGAACACGCCATTGTCGATGTGCCCAAGCGCGCCATGCAGATGCGCCTGGGCTCGGCGGCGGAAAGCGCGGCCAGCCCGGCCCCGCACTTCCTGCCGGCGCCGCTGGTGAACAACACCGGGCAGCAGGGCACCTTCGTGCTGCCGCTGGGCAACCCGGCCGCGGGCGAGGGCGCGCAGTACGACGATTTCAACTTCGGCTCGGCCGCATGGACCCTGAGCGCGCATGAAGGGCGCCCCGGCCACGAGCTGCAGTTCACCGCCATGGTCGAGCGCGGCGTGTCGCTGGCGCGCACCATGTTCGCGTTCAATTCGGTGAACGTGGAAGGCTGGGCGCTGTATGCCGAGGCCGAGATGGTGCCGTACGAGCCGCTGGACGGGCAAATGATCGCCCTGCAGTTCCGCCTGCTGCGCGCGGCGCGCGCGATGCTCGACCCGATGCTCAACCTGGGCCTGACCGACCGTGCCACCGGCGAGCGCGTGCTGATCGATCAGGTGGGCCTGTCCAAGGCCATGGCCACGCAGGAACTGGACCGTTACATGGTGCGCATGCCCGGCCAGGCCGGCAGCTACTTCTACGGTTACACCCGCATCCTGGAACTGCGCATGCAGACCGAACTGGCGCTGGGCGCGAAGTTCGACCGCCTGGCGTTCAACAACTTCCTGCTCGACCAGGGCCTGCTGCCGCCGGACCAGCTGGCCGAAGCAGTGCAGCAGCAGTTCGTGCCGAAGTACCGGTAACGCCAGACCCCAGGGGATATCGGGAAAGCCCATCCACGCATGGCGTGGATCTACCAGCCACCGGACCGGTAGCGCCGGGCCATGCCCGGCGAGCGCAGGAGCAACGCCGCCGGGCATGGCCCGGCGCTACCGTCGTATCAGCGTTGCGGGGTAATGGTCTGCGTCGGCAGGCGTGCCGGCGGTTCGGGGTTGGGCACCCAGATCGCCACGCCGGCCGCGCGCTTCTGCGTGGTGGGAATGCCAATGCCCACGCCGCCGCCCACGTGCGAGCCATAGCTGCCGGCGCCCACCGACATGCCCACTGGCGAACCGCTGCTGCCCACGCCCATCAGGATCACGCCGTTGGCGCCCAGCGCGGCGGCTTCGCGCTTCAGCCGCGCCACCGCTGCATCGGTCTGGCCCTGGGTCCCGAAGCCCACCGCCGAAGACGATTCCAGCTGGGCGATTTCCAGCGAACCGGCCGGCGGGGTGGAATAGATCTGCACCAAAGCCGGGTCGATCGGCGCCCGCGCCCGGCCCAGCATGACTTTGGAAGTGCTGGCGCACCCGGCAGCGGCCAGCAGCATGGCCGCCAATGCGACCCAACGGATGTTCATGGCGTATACCCCTGTGGATTGCCTCGGATCATCGGACCGGCACTCTGAATAAGCGCCAACACCGGCATGCTGGCCCTGGCCGCATGCTGGCACGGCGGCGGTGATGCTGTCGCCAACACCGGTAGGCGGGCGCCCCGGGAACGGCTATGGTGGCGGCAACCAAGCACGGAGCGTGGCATGGGCGTTATCAGTCTGTTGTGGGGTGTGGTGGCGCTGCTGTGGATGATCCTGGCGCTGATCCCCCTTCTGGGGTGGGGCAACTGGTTCCTCATTCCCTTTGCGGCCGTAGGCGCGATCATCGCCGCCATCGGCATCCTGTTCACCCACCCCAGCAAGCGCGGCCGCGCCTGGGCCGGCCTGGTGCTGAACGGCATCGTGGTGGTGGTGGGCATCTTCCGCCTGGGCCTGGGCGGCGGGGTGATCTGAACACCCCCGGCGGGTGCGACCGGGCGTCGCAGGTGCGCGGTCGTGGCGCGGGCAGGGGCGTAGAATGGGCGGCTGCGCGAGCCCCCCGCGTGCCTGCAGGACCGCGTCCGCCGCGGTAGCCCCGATGATCATTCGCCCCCGGCCGCACGGCTGGCAATTGCTGTACATCCTGCGCGGTTCCATCGTTCCGGCGGTGGCGCCGAAGGTGCTGGCCATCCTGGTGCTGGCCATCGCCGTTGCCGCGGTGGTGGAACTGGCCCAACCGCCCGGCATCGAGCGCGTCTCGGCCGCACCGTTCACCCTGCTGGGCCTGGTGCTGTCGATCTTCCTCAGCTTCCGCAACAGCGCCTGCTACGACCGCTGGTGGGAAGGCCGCAAGCTGTGGGGCCAACTGGTGTTCGAATCGCGTTCGCTGGCGCGCCAGCTGCACCTGCTGCTGGCCGACGATGCGCCACGCCGGCAGCGCGTCAGCTACCTCACCATTGCCTTCGCCGCCGCCCTGGCCGCGCGCCTGCGCCGCCGTGAGGTGGCCCTGGCGGCCGTGTCGTGGCTGGACGATGACCAGCGCGCCCAGCTGGCCCAGCGCGACAACGTGCCTGATGCGCTGCTGGCGATGATCGCCGCCGAACTGGCCCAGGCCCTGCGCGCCGGCACCCTCGATTCGATCCTGTACACGCAGTTGGAAGAACGCCTGCACGCCATGTCGTCCATCCAGGCCGGCTGCGAGCGCATTCTCACCACGCCGTTGCCGTTCGCCTACACCCTGCTGCTGCACCGCTGCGCCTGGATGTTCTGCGTGCTGCTGCCGTTCGGCCTGGCCAGCTCGCTGGGCTGGGCCACGCCGGTGCTGTCGGCGGTGCTGGCCTACGCGTTCTTCGGTCTGGACCAGTTGGGCGAAGAGATGGAAGACCCGTTCGGCCTGGAGCCGAACGATCTGCCGCTGGATGCCCTGGTTCGCACCATTGAGATCGACCAGTTGGATGCGCTGGGCGAACGCCCTCTGCCCGAACCCCTGCTGCCGCAGGGCTACCTGTTGCAATAGCCACTCCTCGGAGCCTGCCATGCCTCACCCCCATTACCGCCCGCGGCGCATGCGCCATGACGAATTCTCGCGCCGCCTGATGCGCGAGAACACGCTGACCACCGACGACCTGATCTACCCGGTGTTCGTGCACGAGCCGGCCGGTCGCGTGGCCGTGCCGTCGATGCCGGGCGTGGAGCGGCTGTCGATCGAAGAACTGCTGAAGGTGGCCGAAGAAGCGCTGGAGCTGGGAATTCCGGTCATCGACCTGTTCCCGGTCATCGATGCCTCGCAGAAGACGCTGGACGCTTCGGCGGCCTGGGCCGAGGACGGCCTGGCACAGCGGGCGATCCGCGCGCTGAAGACCCGCTTCCCGGAACTGGGGGTGATGACCGACGTGGCGCTGGACCCGTACACCACCCACGGCCAGGACGGGATCATCGACGACAAGGGCTACGTGCTGAACGACATCACCGTGGAAGCGCTGGTGAAGCAGTCGCTGTCGCACGCCGAGGCCGGCGCCGACATCATCTCGCCGTCGGACATGATGGACGGCCGCATCGGCGCCATCCGCCGTGCGCTGGATGCCGACCACCACGTCAACGTGCGCATCATGGCCTACTCGGCCAAGTACGCCTCGGCCTTCTACGGCCCGTTCCGGGATGCGGTGGGCAGCGCCGGCAACCTCGGCAAGGCCGACAAGAAGACCTACCAGATGGACCCGGCCAACGGTGACGAGGCGCTGCGCGAGATCGCGCTGGACCTGGAAGAAGGCGCCGACATGGTGATGGTCAAGCCGGGCATGCCCTACCTGGACCTGGTGCGCCGGGTGAAGGAGAAGTTCGGCGTGCCGACCTTTGCTTACCAGGTCAGCGGCGAGTACGCGATGATGAAGGCCGCCTTCGCCAATGGCTGGCTGGACGAACGCGCCTGCGTGCTGGAATCGCTGCTGGGCTTCAAGCGCGCCGGCGCCGATGGCGTGCTGACCTATTTCGCCCCGCAGGTAGCGCGCTGGCTGCGCGAGCGCTGACAATAGCGCCCACGTACGCGTTCACGAACTAGGGAGACACAGGCGATGGCACCGGAACTGGGATGGATGCAGTGGTTGATCTGGATCGCGGGCACCACGATCTTCGGCGCCATCATCGTGTTCGTGTTCCTGGCCGCCCGCCGTGCCGCCCGGCGCGCGCCGGAACAGCCGTCCGCCGCGCGTCACGTGGCCCGCAGCCAGGCCCTGCCGGATGCGGTGGAAGCGGAGTTGGCCGCGTTGAACCAGCGCAAGGACACCGGCCAGATCAGCGAAGCCGAGTACGAACAGCAGCGGGCCAAGGTGTTGGCGCGCTGAGCGGCGTGACCCGGGGTCGGATCCCTTTCCGCAGGAAAGGGCTCTGACCCCTTCGCGAGTGTGCCAACCAAGGTTGGCACCTACCGTGGGGGTTGGCCCGCCCTGTGGCTCATCCACGCATGGCGTGGATCTACTTTACGCACCCGGCCACGGCCGCGATCTTCGGCACTGCCAACCGGTACACATCCACGCCACCCGCGCGCGGCGCGCGTGCGGCGCTGCTGGCCACCAACATTTCGCCGGGCTTGGCGTTGTCGATCACCGGTGCCGCGGTCCAGCCGCCGTTCTGGTTGAACGACAGCCCCAAGGGCTGCAGCGTCGCCCCGGTCCACGCGCAGCCGCTGGTCATCACCTGCGCCGCGGTGGCGCCCACGCGGCTGAACACCACCGCGCCGTCCTGGCCCAGCCAGTCACCATCGGTCTCATCGCCCGCGCTGTTCAGCGCATCCAGCGCCACCGCCGCGCCACGCGCGCCCTGCGCATCCAGCGGTGCCACGAACAGGTCCCAGCCCGTCCCCCGGCCCTGGTGGCGCGCGAACAGCAGCCGGCGGCCATCGGCGCTCAGCGCTGGGCCACGCTCGGGGCGGGTCTTGCCGGTGCCGGCCAGCGCCTGCGCAGGGCCCAGGCTGCCATCGGCCGCCAGCGGCGCGCGGTACAGCGCCAGCGCGTCCTCGCGGCCGGCGGCAAACAGCAGCCAGCGCCCATCGCGGCTGAAGTACGGATCGACCACCTCGCCGGGCACCGCCACCGGCAGGGCTTGCGCCTGCTGCCAGCGCCCGTCCACCACCCGTGCCTGCCACAGCCCCCAGCCCGCTTCGCCGCGGCGGGCGAAGACGATGCGCTGGCCATCGGCACTGATCGTCGCGCGCCCTTCATCGGCCCGGGTCGATACCACCCCCATGCCTTCAATGCCGTACTCGTTCAACGCCATCGCCACGGGGGCAGAGAGTAGACTGGCGGCGAGCACCAGCAGGGTCGGGGTGATGCGCATCATCCAGGTCCGTGCACGAAAGAGCATCAGTCTAGCCAGCTTGAGGATTCCATGACCGACCGTTACGCCGTCTTCGGACACCCCGTCGCCCACTCGAAGTCGCCGCAGATCCACGCGACGTTCGGTCGCCAGGAAGGCATCAGCGTGGACTACCGCGCCATCGACCTGGCCCCTGACGCTTTCCTGGCTGGGCTGGAAGCCTTCGCTGCCGAAGGCGGCGTGGGTGCCAATGTCACCTCGCCGCACAAGGAAGCCGCGTTTTCCGTGTGCACCACCCTGACCGCACGTGCGCGCCGCGCCGGCTCGGTCAACACGCTGCTGCGCAAGGGCGACCGCTGGCACGGCGACACCACCGATGGCATCGGCCTGGTGCGTGACCTGACCGACCGCCACAGCCTGGACCTGCGCGGCCGCCGCGTGCTGCTGATCGGCGCCGGCGGTTCGGCGCGCAGCGTGGCACCGGCACTGCTGGATGCCGGCATTACCGAACTGGTGGTGGTGAACCGCACGCCGGAACGCGCCGACGAACTGATCGACGCCATGGGCGAGCCGGGCCGCGCGCTGAGCCGCTACTGGGAAGACCTGCGCGAGCTGGGCGATTTCGAACTGATCCTCAACGCGACCTCGGCTGGCCGCGACCGCGATGTCGAGTTCAAGCTGCCGCTGTCGTTGGTCAATTCGATGACCACCGCGGTGGACCTGAACTACGGCGAGGCCGCCATCGCCTTCCTGGCCTGGGCGCGTTCGGCCAACTGCCGCAACACCGTCGATGGCCTGGGCATGCTGGTCGAACAGGCGGCCGAAAGCTTCCTGCAGTGGCATGGCGTGCGCCCGCAGACCGAAGAGGTCTACCAACAGCTGCGCGCCGGTGCCGGCACCTTCGCCGGGCAGGACTGAACCATGGATGCATCGGCCATGCTGATGAGCATGCTCAGCCTGCTGGGCGTGCGCCTGCCGGTGCTGATCGCACTGTGCGTGGGCCTGGTGTGGGTGCTGGGCGCGCCGCGTGATGCGGCCCGCAGCGGCGCGCTGGCCGGCCTGCTGCTGTTGCTGGCCGCCAACCTGGGCAGCCTGGCTGCCAGCGTGGTGCCGCTGTGGCTGGTCAGCAGCGGCGATTTCAGCGCCGTTTCGGCGATGAGCGCGGTGCTGGGCGGGGTCCACTTCGTGCTGGCCCTGCTGGATGCCTTCGGCATCGTGCTGCTGGTCTGGGCGCTGGTGCGGCTGCTGCGCGCCCGCCCGGCGGCGTCGGCGCCGTAACGCGGGGCAAGCCGTCCTGATCGGTAGCGCCGGGCCATGCCCGGCGAGCGCAGCGGTCCCGATCAAGCCGCCGGGCATGGCCCGGCGCTACCGAAGATGGGCCTGCCGCATCTGCCTTGGCCGCGGCGCGCCCGGTGGCGTCGGCGCTGTGGGAGATGTGCCAACCAAGGTTGGCACCTACCAGAGCGGTGTGCGGGTAGCGCCGGGCCATGCCCGGCGAGCGCAGCGGTTCCGATCAAGCCGCCGGGCATGGCCCGGCGCTACCGAAGATGGGCCTGCCGC
>NZ_JACVUD010000023.1:0-49346 GCF_016624905.1 Stenotrophomonas sp. S49
GGCATGGCCCGGCGCTACCTTGGGTCGGAGCAGGTGTCTGGTAGCGCCGGGCCATGCCCGGCGGAGACGCGTGGGGCGGCCCTAAGCCGCCATGGCCACCTTGCGCAGGCGGTCCAGCACGAAGTCCGCCAGTTCGTGCGGCGAATACTTGGCCACGAAGGCATTGGCGCCCACGCGTTCGACCATCGCATTGTTGAATACGCCCGACAGGGAGGTGTGCAGCAGCACATACAGCCCGGACAGCCCGGCGTGGCGCCGGATTTCTGTCGTCAGCGTATAGCCGTCCATGGCCGGCATTTCGATATCGGAAATGACCATGGCGTAGCGTTCGGCCGGGTTTTCGCCCGAGGCGTGGATCTGCAGCAGATGGTCCAGCGCCTGCTTGCCGTCGGACAGCAGGGTAGCGCCCACGCCCAGCTGGTCCAGCACGCTGCGGATCTGCTGGCGGGCCACCCGCGAGTCGTCCACCACCAGCACCTGCAGCTGCGGCGCGTCGGCAGGCATGGCCATGGCCGGGTCCAGCACGGCTTCGCCGCGCACCTGGGCAATGTCGGCCAGCACGCTTTCCACGTCGATCACCTGGATCAGCTCGCCCTGGAAGCGGGTCACCGCGGTCAGGTAGCTCGATTCGGCGCCCAGCTCCGGTGGCGGGTGGATGTCCTCCACCGCGATGTTCACGATGCGTTCCACCCCGCTGACCAGGAAGCCCTGGATCGAGCGGTTGAACTCGGTCACCACCAGGTAGCCCGGTGCGGTGTCCGCATCCGGCTCACGCTCGGGGTGGCCGATGGCCAGGCCCAGGTCGAGCACCGGCACCGAGCGGCCGCGCACGTCGGCCACGCCGGCGAACTGGCCGGGCAAGCCAGGCACCTGGAACAGCTCGGGCCGGCGCAGCACTTCCTGCACCTTGAAGACATTGACGCCAAAAAGCTGACGTCCGCCGAGACGGAACAGCAGCAGCGCCAGGCGATTGTGGCCGGCCAGTCGGGTCCGCTGGTCGATCCGGTTGAGCAGGTCATGGGACATGGCTGCTGTATCGGCGTGGTGCCCGCCGAACTTGAGGGTCATGTGATGCCGGCACCCCGCGGTCGTAGAGTCGAGCTTGCTCGACTTTGCGGCACATCAGTCGAGCAAGCTCGACTCTACAAGTGCAGGACATCGAGCACGCTCGACGCTACAGGGGCGGGCTGGCACAGCGCTTGCATCCCTCCGGGCCAGGTCCCATCGAATGCAGGAGGCGCCATGCGCCGGATGACAGTAGTTGTAGCCGCCGCGCTTGCGCTGGCCGCGCCGTGGGCGCAGGCGGCGCAGTGGCAGCCGGTGGCCAGCATCCGTGCGGCAGCGCTGTCGACCCTGGCGGCCGGCAGCGAAGGCGAGGCCATCGTGGCCGATGCACTGCGCCTGCCGCAGTGTGGCAAGCCGCTGGCAGTGCAGCCCACGGCCAACACCACCGTCGAGGTCAGTTGCCCCGATGCGGGCGGCTGGCGCCTGTTCGTGCCGGTGAAGGTGCGGCACAACCAGACCGTGCTGGTGCTGACCCGTGGCATCGCCACTGGAGAAACCATCAGCGCGGCCGATATCAGCACTGCCCAGCGTGACGCCGCCCGTATTGCCGGCGCCGTGCTGGCCGACCCGGCCGCGGCGGTGGGGCGCATCGCGCGCCGCCCGCTGGCCGCCGGCAGCCTGCTGTCGGGCAATGATCTTCTGGCGCAGCGTCTCATCAAGCGCGGAGACAATGTGGCCCTGGTCGCCCGCACCGGCGCCGTGGAAGTACGTATTGCCGGCCGCGCCCTGGGCGATGCCGGGCACAACGACCGCGTTTCGGTCGAAAACCTGTCCACCCGCCGCATCGTGCAGGGCGTGGTGGATGCGGCCGGTGACGTAATCGTGGCGCGTTGAAAAAGTTTGGAAAATCCCTAAAGATCACGGCCCAGCGGCCGTTATCCCTTGTGTACGGCAACTCCAGGACACCCCATGAGCCAGAAAATCGACGGCAATCTGCAGATCCCGCAGGCCCTGCGCGGCGTGACGAGCCCGGCCAGCAAGCCCGGCGTCAGCAGCGATTCGGCTGCCCGCCCGGTGGAAGCAGCTGACAGCCTGCGCCTGACCGGCGAAGCCACCAACCTGCAGGCCATCGAACGCGACCTGAGCACCGCCCCAGCCATCGACGCCCAGCGCGTGGCCGCGGTGCGTGAATCGCTGCAGAACGGCACCTACAAGATCAATCCGGACGCGATTGCTTCGCGCATGCTCGAGCTGGACCAGCAGCTGCAGGGATGAGCGCGGCCATGAGCGAGCCGCTGCAGCGCCTTGCCGAAGCCCTGGACGTTGAACGCCAGGCCTTGGTCGAGCACGACGTGCATGCGCTGATCCGCGCCACCGGGGCCAAGCTGGAAGCGCTGCGTGCGCTGGAAGGCACGCCGCCGGTCGGGCAGGGCGAACAGCTGCAGGAACTGGCCGAGCGCAACCGCGCCAACGGCGTGCTGCTGTCGCGCCGCCGCCGCGAGGTCAACTGGGCGCTGCGCCAGCTCGGCCGCACCGAAGACGCCTCGGCTTACGACGCCAAGGGCCAGTCGCACACCGTTACCGCGCGCCGGCCGCTGGCCGTCGCCTGATTCCCCGGCGGCCGCTGGCCGCCACCGGGCGGGCTGTGACCCGCAGCGGGAGCGCGTATATTGGGCGTCTGTTCGCAAGCCCCCGAGTCGCCGTGTCCGCCGCCAACGCCCTGGTTACCGCCCCCCTTCCTTCCCAGCCCGTGCTGCAGGCCCTGTTGGAACGCCTGCGCGAAGGGCTGTTGCTGTTCACCGCAGACGGGCAGGTGGCGTTGGCCAACCCGGCCGCCCAGCACCTGCTGGGCAACGCCGACAGTGCAGCGGCACCGGCCCAGCGCCTGCGCGAGCTGCTGCCCCCCGACGCCCTTGAACAGGCCCGGCAGCAGGGCGCGTGGAGTGGCAGCCTGCCGCTGGGCGAGGGCGTGGTCATCGCCCATCTGTACCACCATGGCGAAGGCGGGCAGAGCCATTACCTGGCGCTGTTCCAGCGCATTGAAGGGCAGGAAGACTATGAGCGCGAGCTGCAGCAGCGCCATGCCGAACTGCGCCAGGCCTATCTGCGTCTGAACGGCACCCAGGAAAAGCTGCTGCAGTCGGAAAAGATGGCCTCCATCGGCCAGCTGGCCGCCGGCGTGGCACACGAGATCAACAATCCCATCGGTTACGTGCACTCCAACCTGGGCAGCTTGCAGGAATACCTGCGCAGTCTGTTCACGGTGATCGAAGCCTACGAACGCGCCCTGCGCGCGCCCGATCCGAAGGCATTGATTCCGGAAATCGACGATATCCGTGACCGCCTGGACATCGATTTCATCAGCCGCGACCTGCCGCAGCTGATGGCCGAATCACGCGAAGGCATCGAGCGGGTGACCCGCATCGTGCGCGACCTGAAGGACTTCTCGTATTCCGGCCGCGACGAGTCGTGGAAGCTGGTGGACCTGCATGCCGGCCTTGAATCGACCATCAACATCATCTGGAACGAGCTCAAGTACAAGGTCACCCTGGAACGCCAGTTCGGCCAACTGCCGCTGGTGGAATGCCTGCCTTCGGAACTGAACCAGGTGTACATGAACCTGCTGCTCAACGCAGGCCATGCCATTGCCGAGCGCGGCACCATCACCGTGCGTACCGGCGTGGATGGCGAGACCGTATGGGTGGAGTTCGAAGATACCGGCGGCGGCATTTCGCCGGAACTGCGCCAGCGCATCTTCGATCCGTTCTTCACCACCAAGCCGGTGGGCAGTGGCACCGGGCTGGGCCTGTCGATTTCCTACAGCATCATCAACAAGCACCACGGCCGCATCGATCTGGACAGCACCCCCGGCGTCGGCTCGCGCTTCCGGGTGGTGCTGCCGATCAAGCAGCCGCGCTGACCGCGCTTCTGTAGAGTCGAGCCATGCTCGACTGCTTTTTGCCGCAGTCGAGCATGGCTCGACTCTACAGATCGGTCACCGCAACGGCGAACGATCCTCGCCACCCTCCAGTGGCTCGGCCAGCGCCGGGCCCGCATTGCTGCGGCGCTGCTCTTCATACGTGCGGAACGCCTGGTGGATGTGCTTGCGCAGCTCGTCATCGTTCCACGGTTTGGTCAGGAAGCGATAGATCGCACCGCGGTTGATCGCATCGGTCACCGTGTTCAGATCGGTATAGCCGGACAGCACCAGCCGGATCGTGTCCGGGTACAGCATCTTCACCCGGCCCAGGAATTCGGTGCCGCTCATGTCGCTCATGCGCTGGTCGGACAGGATCACCTGCACGTCGTTGATCGCCAGCAGATCGAAAGCGTCGCGCACGTTGCCGGCGGCCAGGATGCGGTAGCCGTCACGGCGGAACAGGCGCACCAGCGAACGCAGCACGTTTTCCTCGTCATCCAGCAGCAGCAGGGTGCGGTCGGGGCGCGTTTCGGCAAAGGCTTCCGGGCGCAGGTAGCGGCGGCGCAGGGTCATGCCGGCGGCATCGGCCGACATCGGCTCGCCGAACAGATAGCCCTGGAACACATCACAGTCGTTGCGGCGCAGGAAGCCCAGCTGGGCCTGTGATTCCACGCCGTTGGCAATGACCGTCATGCCCAGCTGGTGGCCCATGGCGATGATGGCGCGGGCGATGGCCGCCTCGCGGTTACCGGCCGGGGCGCTCTTGATGAAGCTGCGGTCGATCTTCAGCTTGTCCACCGGGTAGCGCACCAGTGCGCTCAGGCTGGAATCGCCGGTGCCGAAGTTGTCCAGGCTCAGGCTGATGCCTTCATTGCGCAGGTTGGCCAGGGTTTCGTGCACGAAATTGACGTTGTTGGTCAGCGCGCTTTCATTGATCTCCAGCGTCAGCATGTGCGCCGGAACGCCGGCGGCCTGCATCAGCGACATCACCTCGGCGAAGAAGTTCGGGCGCAGCAGCTGCAGGGTGGACACGTTCACTGCAATGGTGAAATCGTCAAAGCCCTGGTCGCGCCACAGGCGAGCCTGCTTCAGTGCGCCTTCCAGCACCCACGTGCCGATCTGCACGATGATGCCCAGCCGCTCGGCGGTGCGCATGAAGCGTTCCGGTACCAGCATGCCCAGGGTGGGCGACTGCCAGCGCAGCAGCGCTTCCATGCCCACCACGTGGCCGTCGCGCGCGCTCACCAGCGGCTGGTAGCGCAGCTTCAGCTCGCCATTGGGAATGGCATCGACGATCTGCCGGGCAATGATGCTTTCACTGTGCGCGCTGGGCGGGGTGTCCACCGCGTGGATGCGCACCGCATTGCCGCCTTCGCGGGCCGCCTGGTAGAGCGCATCTTCGGCGTGGTCCAGCAGCCGCGATGCACTGCTGGCATGTTCCGGGCACAGGCTCACGCCCAGCTTGCCGGTCATGAACAGGGTGTACGGCAGCACAGAGAGCGGCAGCTCCATCTGCTGGCGGATCGCTTCGGCGAAGTCTTCCGGCAGCGGCAGGTCGGCGGTGCGCGGTACGGCAATCAGGAATTCATCGCTGCCGTGCCGCCACAGCTTGCCACGCCCGCGCAGGTACGACTGCAGGCGCTGGGCCACCAGCACCAGCGCCTGGTCACCCACTTCGGCGCTCATGTTCTCGTTCACCGAAGCGAAGTGGTCGATGTCCACGTGCATCAGCATCAGCGGGGTACCGCCAGAGGCCGCCTCGGCCACCATGGCCTGCAGCTCGGGGTTGCCGGCGCCCAGCCGGTCGGGGGCGTCGTCAATGCTGACCGGGGGCAGGTTGGGGTTCCACATGGTTCAGTGTTCCGGAGACTCGACGGCCGCCGTCATGGCGGCCTGGTAAGGAAGGTGGACGTCGACCAGGGTGCCGGCGCCGTGCGCCGAAGCGATATGTACATGACCGCCTACGCTCTGCGCGCGCTCGCGCATCACGATCAGGCCCAGGCCGCGCGGGCCATCGGGGTCGAAGCCCTCGCCATCATCGCGGATCTGCAGGTGCAATCCGCGTTGGCCCAGGTCGCGCAGCTGCAGCTGCACCTGGCTGGCGCGCGCGTGGCGCAGGGCGTTGGTCAGGCTTTCCTGCGCAATGCGGAAGCAGGCCTGTTCGATGCTGTTGTCCGGGCGGGTGGGCAGGGCGTCGATGTCGGCCAGCAGCTCCACCGGCGACGAGCGGAACAGCACCCGCGCCTGCCAGCTCAGCGCAGCTTCCAGGCCCAGCGCATCCAGTTGTGGCGGGCGCAGCAGGGTGGAGATGTCGCGCAGCTTGGCCACGGTGGTGTCGGCCAGGCTGACGATCTGCGCCAGGTCCTCGCCGCGGCGCGCGGGGTCCTGTTCGTCCTGCGCGGCGTAGGCCGACAGTTTCATGGCGGTGATCGCCTGGCCAATATCATCATGCAGGTCACGCGAGATCGCCCGGCGCTCGTCTTCCTGCAGCGAGAACAGGCGCCCGGCCATGGCCTGCAGTTCGCGGTTGCTGTTTTCCAGCGCGCTGCGGGTGCGTTCGGCTTCGCTCAGGTCGCGCACGATCAACAGCTTGCAGTCGCGGCCACCGTAACGCACCTCACCCACGGCCAGGCCGGCATGGAAGTGGCGGCCGTCGGCGCGCTGCATGATCGCCACGCTGTTGTGGCCCGGGCTGTGCTGCGGCTGCCCGGCCCGCAACTGGGCGCGCACCCGCTGCAGATCGGCACCGTTCACCAGCGCCGACAGCGGTTCGCCCAGCAGGGCATGGCTGCCGTAGCCGAACAGGGCGGCGGCCCAGGCGTTGGCGTACAGCACATGTTCTTCGGAAAGGATCACCACGCCGTCGGGCAGCACCCGCACCAGTTCGCGGAACTGTTCTTCGCGCTCACGCAGCAGGCGCCGCGACTGCTCGCGCTCGGTCACGTCCTGCAGCGTGCCCAGCACGCGTTCGCGGCCGGCTTCATCGCGGCCGCTGGTCGCACGCAGGTGCACCATCAGGGCGCGCCCATCCATGGCCAGCAGCGGCAGCAGCACGTCCACCTGGACCGGTTCGCCGGCACACAGGTCGGCCAGCAGCTGTTCGGTCTGCGCGGCAGTGGCCGGGTCGGCCGGCACCAGCAGTTCGTCGAAGCGGTGCCAGCGCCGGGCCTCGGGCGGGCGCCGCCCCAGCAGGTGGTAGACCTGGTTGGAATAGCGGCCCAGGCCACTGGCCGGGTCCAGTTCCCAGGCGCCGATACGCGCCAGCTCGTGGGCTTCCTCCACCCGCGCCAGCGCCTGGTCGCGGCGCAGCTGCGCCAGGTCTTCGGCGGTGCGATCGATGGCGATCAGCAGGCGGGCGTTGTGGCCGTCATAGTCGATGGCATTGGAACGAAGCTCCATCTGCCGCAGGCTGCCGTCGCGCAGCTGCAGCTGCGCGCGCAGGATGCACAGCTGCTCGGGCGCTTCGCGGATCGCTTCCAGCTTGGTCTGCAGCGCCTGGTCCTGGCCGGGCGGCCACAGGATCTCGATGGTGCGGGCCAGCAGTTCCTCGCGTTCCCAGCCGAAGGCCAGGCATGCCGCGGGGTTGGCATCCAGGATGGTCAGGCTGTCCAGGTCGTACACCAGGATCGGCCCGGGGTTGCCCTCGAACATCTGCCGCAGGCGGGTCTCGGACGTCTGCAGCCGCGCATGGGTGGCCAGCACGTGCTCGGCCAGCGGCCGCAGCAGCAGGTAGAGCAGGCCGGCGCTGGCGAATACGAAGAACGCGCCCTTCACGCTCTGCCAGAAGGCGGCCTGCTGGGGGTCCAGCACGAACCCGTTCACCGCGCCATCGGAGGCAATGATCCAGGCCAGCGCCATCATCAGATAGCTCAGCACCACCCGGCGACGGTCGCGCCGCAACGACTGCGCCATCCGCAGGGCGGAATCTGGGTCGGTGCCGGTCGGGTCTGCGGGCATGGACAGGGGCAGTAGGGAGGGGCGCCAGCCATCTTACCGCGCGGGTGTGCGATGGCCACTCAATTATCCCCGCGGCGAGCCGTTAAGGACTGCATGCCCCGCTGTCGGGCGCGTCTTTCCGGAGCTAGATCGCGTGGACCAAGGGATCATCGCCAGCCTGCTGCAGCATCCGCTCGCGTCGGCACTGGTCATCGTCGACCGCAGTGGCCGCCCGCTGGCGGCCAATCCGGCCGCGCGCGAACATGGGCTGCCGGCCACGCTGGCGGCCTATGCCCCCATGCTGGAAGACCTGCGCCTGCTGGCGGCCGACGGCGGCATCGTGCCGTGCTCGCTGCCGGGCGGGCCGCAGGGGCACTACGATGGCCACCTGCGCGCCGTGCACGATGGCAGTGGAAACCTGCTGGCCTTCACCCTCAGCGTGCCTGAGCCGGTACCGCTGACCGGCGGCGGGCGCTGGGCGCTGGCCCTGGAAAGTGCTGGTCACAGCCTGTGGGACTGGGACATTCCCACCGACCGCGTGCTGCGCACGCCCGCGCTGGGCGACGAAAGCGCCACCGAAATGCTGGGCCGGGTCCACCCGGACGATATCGCCGATGTGCGCGCGGTGCTGGACGAGCACCTGCGCGGGCACAGCGAGCAGTACAGCGCGCAGTTCCGCTTCCGCCAAGGCGATGGCCACTGGCGCTGGGTGCTGGATCGCGGCCGCGTGGTGGCGCGTACCGCCGACGGCCAGCCGCTACGCATGGTCGGCACGCATACCGATATCGAACAGCAGAAGCAGCTGGAAGCGCTGCTGCAGGAACAGCAGCTGCACCTGAGCGAGGCCCAGCGCATCGCCAGCATGGGCAGCTGGTCGTTCGACCCGCAGAACCACCGTTTCTGGTGGTCGCCCGAGCTGCGCTCGCTGCTGGCGCTGAAGCAGGGCAGCGTGCCCGGCCAGCGGCGCTGGCTGAAGCAATTGCATCCGCGCTCGCGCGGCGCGCTGCGTGCCGCCTGGCGGCGCCTGTGGCGCGACGGCCGCGCCGCCAACCTGGACCTGGAACTGACCCGTGGCAGCGAGCCCTCGCAGCACCTGCGCCTGTGGATGCAGCCGTTGCTGGACATGGATGGACAGCCCAAGCGCCTGCTCGGCCAGGTGCAGAACATCACCGAACAACACCAGACCGACGCGCTGATCCGCTGGCGCACCGAGCTGCTCAATCGCGTGTCGGCGCTGGGACGGATTGGCGGCTGCGAAATCGAAGTGTCCACCCGGCACATGCAATGGACCGAGGAGTGCTACCGCATCCACGGCCTGCGCAAGGAGCCGATCACCCTGGACCAGGCGCTGGCGCTGTACACCGAGGACTCGCGCAACGCATTCGAGGCCGCGCTCGGCCGCATCTCCAATGGTGGGCTGCCCGAGCAGCTGGACCTGTGCTTCTACCGGCAGTCCGGCCTGCGCGTGTGGGTGCAGGTGCTGATCGAACTGGATCGCCGCGACGGCCTGCCGGCCCGCTACGTGGTTCTGTTCCGTGACATCACCCGCGAACGCGAGGCCAGTGAGCGCATTGAACTGCTGGCCCACTACGACCTGCTGACCGGCCTGCCCAACCGGGTGCTGCTGGGCGAACAGACCGCCGAGGCCATCGAAGAGGCGCGGGACCGAGGCACCTCGCTGGCCATGCTGTTCATCGACCTGGACGGCTTCAAGAACATCAACGACAGCTTCGGCCACGCCACCGGCGATGCGCTGCTGAAGGCCGCTGCCACCCGCCTGCACCAGAACCTGCGCAACAACGATCTGTTCGGCCGCTTCAGCGGTGACGAATTCATCGTAGTGCTGCGTGACCTGGCCGAGCCGGAAGACGCCGGCCATGTGGCACGCAAGCTGATCGGCTCGCTGGCCGAGCCGCTGCGCCGTGGCGACACCACCCTGAAGGTCGGTGCCAGCGTCGGCATCGCCATGCTGGGTGAATCACAGACCGACTTCGATTCGCTGCTGCGCGCCGCCGACGCGGCCATGTACGCGGCCAAGGAAGCCGGGCGCAACACCTACCAGTACTACAGCCAGGACGCGCTGGCCCGCATCCAGCGCCGCCTGGAGATCGAACACGGCCTGCACGGCGCGATCGAGCGCGAAGAGTTCAGCCTGGCCTACCAGCCGCTGCTGCACGCACACAACGGCGAACCGCCGGCAATCGAAGCGCTGCTGCGCTGGCACCGCCCCGGCATCGGCTACTGCAGCCCGGCCGAGTTCATTCCCATCGCGGAAAAGTGCGGCGAAATCGTCCGCATCGGCGATTGGGTGCTGAACGAGGCCTGCCGCCAGGCCGCGGCGTGGGACCGTGCGGGTCTGTGCTTCGAACGCGTGGCGGTGAATGTATCGGCCGTGCAGTTGCGCGACCGCGGCTTTGCCGAGCGCGTGATCGAGATCTGCCACGCCCACGGCTGGCCGCCGCAGCGGCTGGAACTGGAACTGACCGAGTCGGCGCTGATCCGTGACACCGACATCCTGCGCCACTGTTTCGATGTGCTGGAACGGCATGGCGTACCGCTGGCGGTGGATGATTTCGGTACAGGCTTCTCCAACCTGAACTATCTGAATCGTTTCCCGGTGGGGCGGCTGAAGATCGACCGCAGCTTCGTGCAGGGCATGCTGCACGACTCGGGCACGGCCGAAGTGACCCAGGCCATCGTCCACCTGGGCCACGCGCTGGGCATGAAGGTGGTGGCCGAAGGCGTGGAAACGCACCAGGAAGAAGACATGCTGCGCCGCCAGGGCTGCGACGAGATCCAGGGCTACCTGTACTCGCGCCCGCTCAGCCCGCGCGACCTGGCCCAGTGGCTGCGCCAGCAGCACGCCGGCAGCGCAGTCGCCCTGGCCCGCTGACGGCGCCCCCGCCGCCGCACGCGTGCGCTCGCAGTCACCCATCCACGCATGGCGTGGATCTACCGGGGCGGGTCCTTGAACTGCCAGGGGAACTCGTTGCGCACCCGTGCGCGCACCGCCTCCACTACATTGGCATAGCGCCGGCGCTGGATGCGGTAACCGATATAGAACAACAGCGGCACCGCCAATATCGGCCACGCCACCGGGCGCAGCAGCACGATCGGCACCAGCAGTACGGTCAGGACCGTCGCAAACCAGCTGCAGCGGCCGAGCACCCGTACTTCGCGGCGCCGCGTGTCCACCACGATCTGGCCGTGCAGCAAGGGAAAGTAGCGGCCACCGAATCCCGGTACGAAGCTTTCACGAAATGCAACGCTGCCGTCGGGCAGGGCGCGGAATGCCAGGCGCGCCCATCGTTCGGTCGGAAGATCGTATTCCAGCCCGCCCAGCGAAAGTCGCTTCAGATCGTCGGGTGCAGCGGCAATGCGCTGGTTGAACAGCATGATGCCAGTGCGGAAGAAGAGCGGCGCCCACGCGAAGAGAAGCAGCAATTCGATCAGCATCAATGCGATCAGGGCAATGGCCATCGGTCTTCCATGAACGGGACCGGGGCATCATGCCATGGGCAGGGGCCCATCCACGCATGGCGTGGATCTACAACGCGTCGCCGCCCAGGCCGAGATCCCAGGCCAGGCTCATCAGGGCGTCGGTCTGGGCCGGCGGGGCGGGGCGGGCATCGGCCAGGCGCTGCAGCTCCTGGATCTCCTCGCGCGCCACGTCCTCCAGCTGCTGCAACTGCTCGCGCACACTGGGGTTGCGCGGGCGTTGGCTGGCATCGATTGGGGGCAGGGCGCGGATCAGGGTCATGCTGCGCGGGTCGGCGTGGTCCAGAGCTAGCGTACAGGCAAAGGCCCCGGAACTACCGGGGCCTTCGGCGCTGCCGGAAAAGGCAGCGGACATCAGGGTCAGAACAGCTCGACCGTACCGGCGCCCATGTTCTGCTGGGCAACCGGCTTGTGCGGCGGACGTTCCCATTCGCTGCGCAGGTCGCGCAGGCGGTTGCCGGTGCGCTGCAGTGCGGTGGCGATCTCTTCGTCGAACACGCCGCCATTGCGGTGCAGCAGCTCCTGCAGGGCCACCGCCTCACGGTTGATCGCGGTCAGGCGATCCAGGTGGGTGTGCACGCCGCCCAGTGCCTGGGTGGCGATGTCTTCGAACTGCAGGGCGCGCACGGCCTCGGCCACGCTGCCGTCGATCGAACGGGCGCATTCGGAGACTTCGCGCATGCCATCGCCCAGCGACGCATTGATCTGCGCCACGTTGTCGAGCATGGTTGCCGCTTCCTGGCGCGCTTCGCGGGACCGGTCCATATCGCGCGAGGCCATGTGCGAGACTGTCTCGCGCACCTTGGCAATGGCGTCCTTGGAACTGTGCGCCAGCTTGCGGATCTGTTCGTTGAAGGTGGTCGAGCGCTCGGACAGGTTGCGCACTTCGTCGGCCACCACGGCGAAGCCACGACCGGCTTCACCGGCACGGGCTGCTTCGATGGCCGCGTTCAGTGCCAGCAGGTTGGTCTGGTCGGCAATCGACTTGACGTCTTCCAGCAGGGCGAAGATGCCGTCCAGGTGCTGCGCCATCTGGTCGATGTGCTGCACGGTGGTGGTGCTCTGGCCGCTCACCTGTTCCAGCGCTTCCACCAGCTGTTCCATGCGGTTGCTGGCGTGCTGGGCGAAGCGGGCCACGTCGAGGCCGGCACTGCCTTCATCGCCAGCGCGGTCGACGATGCGCGACAGGGCCTGGCTCTGCTGGCGGGACTTGCGGTTCATGGCATCGAAGCTGCCACCCAGGCTGGACACGGCCTGGCGGATCAGGTCACGGGCGCGTTCGACTTCGCCACGCGAGCCGTCGATCTCGTTGCCGACGAAGCTGCGCAGTTCGGTCAGCAGCTGGTCCTGCTCACGCAGGACACGGGCATGTTCCGGGGAACGATGGGCCTGGGCACGGGTGGTCCACCACGCGAAGCCGAGCCAGCTCAGCGTCATCGTGGTCAGGATCGCCCAGCGCAGGGCGGCCGGCCATTCGAAACCGATGGCGAAAGGGAGCAGCAGGGTCAGAGCCAGGGGGGCGGCCAGACGGATGAAAATGCGTGAGTACATGGACGTTCTCGGGAGGTGCACGGAGGATGTATCGGCCGTACCCCCTTTCTCTTTAACGTCGATGTGCTTTCTGAGTGCGCCGGATTTCTGGCGCCATTCTGGGTGGTGGGGTCAGAGCCCTTTTCCGGGGAAAAGGGATCCGACCCCGGGGCAGACGACCCCGGCCTCTGACCCCCGGCCCTCAGGCCAGCAGACGGTCCACCGCCTCGATCATGGCCTTGCGGCCGATCAGGAAGTCCCAGTAGCTGCCACCCACCTGCCGCCACAGCACCGCGGCGCGCACGGCGGCCAGCAGCAGGGCGCGGATCTCGGCCACCACCCCGGCCTGGGCCAGGTAATGCGGGTTGCCCTGCACCATCACCCGCGGCTTCAGGTGGCTGATGGTGTCGGCATACAGGCCGCCCAGGTTGGCCAGCACGTCCGGGTGCCCGCTGTCGCCCAGCTCGGCGGCCTGCTGCTGGGCACGCTCGATGCCCGAAGCCACCTTGTTCACGGTGGCCCCGTCCTGCACGAAGCGGCGCTCCAGCTGCAGCACCGACAGGGCCAGCTTGGGCAGCACCGGGTCCTGGCCCTGGTTGCGGAAGTAGTTGTGCAGCAGGCGCAGGCCACTCTTCAGCGCATGGCGGTCACCAAAGACCTCCTGCGGCGAGCCGGCATCGATGCGGAACACACTGTCCACCGCGGTACGCACGGCAGAGGCGTCGGAATGGCCGGTATCGGCGATACGGCGGACCTGCTGCAGGGCCTGGGCAATGCCGGCCAGGGCCAGTACGCGGTCGTCGACAGTGAAACTCATGCAGCAATTACCTCGAAAGGAGAAGGGGTGGTGCGCAGGCGCTGTTCCAGCGGCGCATCGGTGGCGGCGATCACCGCACCGCCCAGGCAGACCTCGCCGTCATACAGCACCAGCGACTGGCCGGGGGTGACGGCGCGCTGCGGCCGGGCGAAGGTGACCAGCACGCTGCCATCGTCCAGCACCTCGACCGTGCATGGTTCATCGGGCTGGCGGTAGCGGGTCTGTGCCGTGCATTCGAAGCGCCGGGCCGGCGGCGCGCCGGCAATCCAGTGCGCGGTTTCCGAGCGCAGGCGGTTGGACAGCATCCACGGGCTTTCCCGGTCCTGGTCCACGTACAGCACGTTGCTGGCCACATCCTTGCCCACCACGTACCAGGGCGCCGCCGGGCGGCCACGCACGCCGCCGATGTTCAGGCCTTCGCGCTGGCCGAGGGTGAAATAGAACACGCCGGGGTGCTCGGCAATCACGCTGCCATCGGCCGGGTCCAGGATCTGGCCGGGGCGCGCGGGCAGGTAGCGGCCCAGGAATTCGCGGAAATCGCGCTCGCCAATGAAGCAGATGCCGGTGGAATCCTTCTTGGCATGGGTGGGCAGGGCGACGTCGCGGGCGATGCGCCGCAGATCGCTCTTTTCCAGATCGCCAATCGGAAACAGGGTCGCGGCCAGCTGCGCCTGCCCCAGCTGGTGCAGGAAGTAGCTCTGGTCCTTGCTGCGGTCGGCACCGCGCAGCAGCAGCCATTGCTGGCCGCGCTGGGCCACGCGGGCGTAGTGGCCGGTGGCGATGCGCTCGGCGCCCAGCTCGCGGGCAGCATCCAGGAAGTGCTTGAACTTCACTTCGCGGTTGCACAGCACGTCCGGGTTGGGGGTGCGGCCGGCCGCGTACTCGGCCAGGAAGTGCTCGAACACGCCCTGCCAGTACTCGCTGGAAAAATCGCGGAAGTGGAACGGAATGCCCAGCAGGCCGCACACCGCCACGGCGTCGCGGCGGTCGTCCTCGGCACGGCAGTCGCCACTGCCATCGTCGGCCCAGTTCTGCATGAACAGACCGGCCACGGCCTCGCCCTGCTGCACCAGGCGCCAGGCGGCCACCGACGAATCCACGCCGCCCGATACCCCCACCATCACCCGTGGGCTGCTCATGCGACCTCCTGCACCAGATGCAGCGGGTGGCGCTGGCCGGCCAGATAGTCGGCCAGCACGCGCCAGACCAGCGGGCTGCGCAGGCGCTCGCCGGCGGCCTGCAGCTCATCGGGGGTCATCCACAGGGCGCGGTCGATGCCGGTATCCAGCGGTTGCGCCGGGTCATGGCTGACCGGGCGCGCGGCATAGCAGAACCGCAGGAACACGGTGCCGTCGCCGGCGGTCCACTGGTAGCAGCCGATGAAATCGGTCAGCGCCACGGTCCAGCCGGTTTCTTCCCGGGTTTCACGCAGCGCTGCCTTGGCCAGGCTCTCGCCCGGCTCCAGGTGGCCCGCCGGCTGGTTCAGCACGGCGCGGCCCTCGATGGTTTCTTCCACCAGCAGCACGCGGCCGCCGTCGACCACCACGGTGGCGACAGTGGCGTGGGGTGCCCAGCGCATGTCCTGCGGGGTATTCAATTCAGAGGTCGTCCTTCTTGGTCAGTTCCAGTTCCATCGCATCGGCGGTACGGATCGCCGCGTCGATGGCATCGCTCAGCTGTTCCGTGCTGGCATCGGCATCGATCTTGACCACGAACATCGCGGTCATGTCCTGCTTCACCCAGCCGCCCATCTTGGCGTCCTGCGAATCTTCCAGCAGACGGTTGGCCACCTCGGCCGGGAACTGCTTGCTCTTGCCGGTGTAGCCCGGCGACCAGATCTCGCGGATGTTGTGGGTGCCGAAATCTTCCACGGCCGAGCGCACGTACACGATCTGGGTCCGGTCGCCTTCCACGTCGAACACCATCTGGTAATCGCCGTCCTCGTCAACTTCGTAGGTATAGCCCAACTTGTCCAGGTGGCGCCCGATGGCGGCATCGGCCTTGGCCGCGCTGTTGCCGGCGGCGTTGGCCGCGGCGGCCATGGCCGGGGTGGCCAGGGCGATCAGCAGGGCGGGCAGAAGGATCCTTTTCATGAAATTCCTGTGAAACACGATGGGGAAGGCGGTAATTGTGACGGTGCCGGTGCGAGCCGTCCATTCTGCGGCAGGCCGACGCGGCTGGCCGCCAGCGCTTATAATAGGCGGATGCCCCGCGAGTCTTCCCCCGATTCCCACCACGAGCACGGCCTTGCCGTGGAGCCCGCGCGCCCGGAAGTGGCGCCGCCGCCGTTCTACCAGGTCATGCTGCTCAACGACGACTACACCCCGATGGATTTCGTGGTGGATGTGCTGCAGCAGTTCTTCACCATGGACCTGGACAAGGCCACCCAGGTGATGCTGCACGTCCATACCCGCGGCCGCGGCGTCTGCGGGGTGTTCACCCGCGAAGTGGCCGAGACCAAGGTGGCCCAGGTCAACGAGTACTCGCGCATGAACCAGCACCCGCTGCTGTGCACGATGGAAAAGGCCTGAGCCGACTGCCCCGTAGAGTCGAGCTTGCTCGACTGCCGCAGCGCCCCCGTAGGGTCGAGCTTGCTCGACTGCTCTGACCAACAGCAGTCGAGCAAGCTCGACTCTACGACGGCCTTGCTCGCGCGCCCCAATGGCAGCCCCGATCGCAGCACCACGCCTTGGTCGCCCCTCCGCTGGCCGCTCCGCGCCACAGCCTGCGTGCTCTCCTTCAAAGCCATGGGGATGGTCCATTCACGTCACAATCGCCCGCGCCTCGGGTAGGGTGCGCTCAGGCCCCCGTGGGCTGCCCGTGGAGTGAATGATGATCAAGCGGTTCGCACTGCTAACGCCATCTGAACGCTGCAATCCGCTAGGGTGATGGAAATCGCGTAGTCAGGCCGCATATTGTCTCCAACTGCCGCCGGAGTAATCCATGTTCAGCAAAGACCTCGAACACACCATCGGCCAGTGCTACAAGCGCGCCCGTGAGGCCCGGCATGAGTTCATGACGGTCGAACACCTGCTGTTGGCACTGCTCGACAACCCCTCCGCCCAGGCGGTCCTGAAGGCCTGTGGCGCCGACGCCGAGCGCCTGCGCCAGGAGCTGGAACAGGCCATCGAGGCCTCGGTGTCCCGCCTGGCCGAAGATGATGGCCGCGATACCCAGCCCACCCTGGGCTTCCAGCGCGTGCTGCAGCGGGCCGTGTACCACGTGCAGTCCTCGGGCAAGAAGGAAGTGACCGGCGCCAACGTGCTGGTGGCGATCTTCGGCGAAAAGGACTCCCACGCGGTCTATTACCTCAACCAGCAGGATGTCACCCGGCTGGACGTGGTCAATTACCTGTCCCATGGCATCGCCAAGCTGGGCGAGGAGGGCGAACAGCCGTCCTCCCCGGAAAGCGAGGGCCGCATGGAGGGCGGGGAGGGCGAGCCCAAGGGCGACGCGCTGACCGAATTTGCCAGCAATCTGAACGACCAGGCCCGCGCCGGCCGCATCGACCCGCTGGTCGGCCGTGCCGACGAGATCGAGCGCACCATCCAGGTCCTGTGCCGCCGCCGCAAGAACAACCCGCTGTACGTGGGCGAGGCCGGCGTAGGCAAGACCGCGATCGCCGAGGGCCTGGCCCGCCGCATCGTGGAAGGCTCGGTGCCCGACGTGCTGGCCGATGCCATCATCTACTCGCTCGACTTGGGCGCGCTGGTGGCCGGCACCAAGTACCGTGGCGACTTCGAAAAGCGCCTGAAGGGCGTGCTGACGGCCCTGAAGAAGGTGCCCAACGCCGTGCTGTTCATCGACGAGATCCACACCATCATCGGTGCCGGTTCGGCCTCGGGCGGCACCATGGATGCCTCCAACCTGATCAAGCCGGCCCTGGCTTCGGGCGAGCTGCGCTGCATCGGCTCGACCACCTTCCAGGAATACCGCGGCATCTTCGAAAAGGACCGGGCGCTGGCCCGTCGCTTCCAGAAGATCGACATCGTCGAGCCGACCGTGGGTGAAACCTACGAGATCCTGCAGGGCCTGAAGGCCAAGTACGAGGCCCACCACGGGGTGACCTACTCGGACGAAGCGCTGCAGGCTGCCGTGGACCTGTCGGTCAAGCACATCGGCGACCGCCTGCTGCCGGACAAGGCCATCGACGTGATCGATGAAGCCGGCGCCCGCCAGCGGCTGATGCCCGAAGGCCAGCGCAAGGAGCTGATCGACGTCGAAGAGGTCGAATCGATCGTGGCCAAGATGGCGCGCATTCCGGCCAAGCAGGTCAGCGCGACCGACAAGGATGTGCTGCAGCACCTGGAGCGCAACCTGAAGATGGTGATCTTCGGCCAGGACCCGGCCATCGGCACCCTGGCCTCGGCCATCAAGCTGGCCCGCTCGGGTCTGGGCAATCCGGAAAAGCCGATCGGCAACTTCCTGTTCGCCGGCCCGACCGGTGTGGGCAAGACCGAGGTGACCAAGCAGCTGGCGCTGCAGCTGGGCATCGAGCTGGTGCGCTTCGACATGTCCGAATACATGGAGCCGCATTCGATCAGCCGCCTGATCGGCGCGCCCCCGGGCTACGTCGGCTTCGACCAGGGCGGCCTGCTGACCGAAAAGATCGTCAAGACCCCGCACTGCGTGCTGCTGCTGGACGAAATCGAGAAGGCCCACCCGGACATCTTCAACATCCTGTTGCAGGTGATGGACCGCGGCGTGCTGACCGACACCAACGGCCGCGAAGCCAACTTCAAGAACGTGGTGCTGGTGATGACCACCAATGCCGGCGCGGCGCAGGCCTCGCGGCGTTCGATCGGCTTCACCAAGCAGGACCATGCCACCGACGCGATGGAGACCATCCGCCGCAGCTTCACGCCGGAATTCCGCAACCGCCTTGATGCGGTGGTGCAGTTCCAGCCGCTGGGCTTCGAGCACATCCTGCGCGTGGTGGACAAGTTCCTGATCGAGCTGGAAATGCTGCTGCAGGAAAAGCACGTCAGCCTGTCGGCCACCCCGACCGCGCGCGACTGGCTGGCCCACCATGGTTTCGATCCGCTGATGGGCGCACGGCCAATGGCCCGTGTCATCCAGGACAAGATCAAGCGTCCGCTGGCCGACGAACTGCTGTTCGGCAAGCTGGTGAACGGCGGCAAGGTCAGCATTGACGTGCGCGACGACGAGCTGGTGGTCGAAACCCACGCCGAACCCGAGCGCCTGCTGCCGGCAACGGTGGAATAAGGGCGCTGCCGGGGATTCCCGGTGGTTGCTGGATAGAGACAAGGGCGGCTTCGCCCGCCCTTGTTGTGTGTGCGCTCAGCGGCTGCGCTGGCGCACCTTCTGCTTGAATGTGGCCTCGTCGATGGCCTCGACCCGATCCACGGTGCAGCGGCCATTGTCGGTGCGCAGCTCGGTCTGGCCGGCGCTGCAGATCTGGCCCTGCTGGCCGTCGGTCACGAAGCTGAGCTTGCGCGAATAGGCGGCCTTGGAACAGTCGTCCTGGAAGTGCACCAGGTAGTGATCCTGGCCGTTGCGCAGCAGAACATTGCGCGACGCGCCGGCGCGCACCAACTGCTGGTCGCTGGCCAGCTGCAGGCAGTCACCTGCGGCGGCGGGGGTGTCAGCCGCGCGGGCCGGAACGGCCAGCAGGGCGCTGGCAGACAGCACGATGGCGGCGAACAGGGCGTGCAGGGAGAGCGTGTTCATGGCGGGGCAGGGGTTGGCGATCCGGACTGGATCGGCTGCCACGATGCCTCCGCCGGTGCGAATGCGAATCTGCCTCAAGCACGGCTGACCGATGTCACGGTGAGTTCGGTCACGGTGACCTCCGGCAGGGCCGGATTGCGGGCATGACAAAAGGCCAGCAACCGGGGCTGGCCTTGTCGGGGTGGCGCAGAGCGCCGACCGCTTACTTCATGCGGTAGGTGATACGACCCTTGGTCAGGTCGTACGGGGTCATTTCAACCTTGACCCGGTCACCGGTGAGGATGCGGATGTAGTTCTTGCGCATGCGGCCGGAGATGTGGGCGATGATTTCGTGCCCATTTTCCAGACGAACGCGGAAAGTGGTGTTCGGCAGCGTCTCGCTGACGGTGCCCTCGAACTCGATGGAATCGTCTTTCGACATGTAGTCCTGTGCGGTTCAGAAAACGGCCACGCTGGGCCTAAGGCGCAGTATTTTACGCGCACTTGCGCCAGCTTGCAAAGTTTGTGTTAACCCCCGGCCAGGGCGCGCGCAGGCAGGCGCCCCAGCGCCTGAGTCCAGGGGCTCTCGCGCCCTGGCTGCTGCACGGCATGGCGCACCTGCTGCAGGAACGCTTCGCGCGGCAGGTGGATCGCGCCCATCCGCAGCAGGTGCGGGTTCTCAACCTGGGCATCGATCAGCGGCCAGCCCCAATCCTTCAGTGTAGCCGCCAGTGCCGCCAGCGCGACCTTGGAGCCGCCACTGGCGCCGCTGAACATGCTTTCGCCAAAGAACATCTGGCCAATGGCGACACCATAGATGCCGCCGACCAGATCCTGCCGGTCCCAGACCTCGAAGGAGTGGGCAAAGCCCAGGTCGTGCAGATGGCTGTAGGCGTCCACCATGGCGGGGCTGATCCAGGTGCCATCCTGCCCGGCCCGGGGAGCCCCGGCGCAGGCACGCATGACCTGGGTGAATGCCGTGTCCGCAGTCACCTCCCAGTGGCTTGCGCGCAGCTGGCGACGGAAGCGGCTGGACAGGTGCACGCCATCGGTGCGAAACGCCATGCGCGGATCGGGCGACCACCACAGGATCGGCTCTCCCTCACTGAACCACGGGAAGATGCCACCGGCGTAGGCGTTGAGCAGCCGCAGCGGGTGCAGATCGCCGCCCACCGCCAGCAGCCCGTCGGGCTGGCGCAGTGCAGTTTCAGCGGGCGGGAACGGCGCGTCCGGCGCATCGGCCAGGCGCCATGGCAGCTGGCGGGTCATGCCCGAAGTGTAACGGCCCCCGCACCGGTAGCGCCGGGCCATGCCCGGCGGCACTTTGAGATGCCAACCTTGGTTGGCACGTTTCAGTCGAGCAAGCTCGACTCTACGGGTCTGTGCGGAACGGGCTGTGCGCCTGCAGCGCCTGCTGGTACCGCCGCACATCGCGGCGCTCCTGTCTGCACCAGTCCTGCAGAGCCTCAGCAAACTCCGCATCGGCCACCCAGTGTCGGCTGCGCACCACCGTAGGCAGGAACCCCCGCGCCAGCTTGTGCTCGCCTTGCGCGCCGGGCTCGAAACGGCTCAGCCCCTCGCGCAGGCAGTACTCGATGCCCTGGTAGTAGCAGGCCTCGAAATGCAGGCCGGGCAGGGTAGCGCCACCCCAGTAGCGTCCATACAGCGTGTCCCCGCCACGCAGGCACAGCGCGCCGGCAATCGGCTCGCCGCCCTGCTCGGCCAGGAACAGCACCAGCCCGCGACCCAGCGAGATGGCCAGGTGGCGCAGGAAGGCCTCGGTCAGCGCCGGCGCGTTGCCATATTCCAGGAAGGTCTGCAGATAGAAGCGGTACGTCGCCTGCAGATCCGCGCGACTGGCTTCGTCGCCATGTACCACGCGGAAGCTGATGCCCTGGCGGGTGACCTTGGCCCGTTCCTGGCGGATGTTCTTGCGATGCTTGTGGTTCATCGCGCCCAGAAACTGCTCGAAGGTGGTCCAGTCGCCCGGGTTCTGCCATTGGAACTGGATGTCTTCGCGCAGCAGCCAGTCGTCGCTGAAGGCGGCCTCATCCCGGGCGGTGTGGAAATTGACGTGTACCGACGAGACCTGCAGTGACGCCAGATGCGCGCGAAGCGCCTCCAGCAGGTCGCTGCGCAGCGAATCGTGACGGGCCAGCAGGCGCGGGCCGCTGACGGGCGAGTACGGCACCGCGCCCAGCCATTTCGGGTAGTAGTCGCGGCCATGGCGGGCGTAGGCATTGGCCCACGCATGGTCGAACACGAACTCGCCGTGCGAATTGGTCTTCAGGTAGCCCGGGATGGCGCCGACCAGCGTGTCGCTGTCCCACAGCGTGAAGTGCTGCGGCTGCCAGCCCCAGTCCTCGCGCAGACAGCCATGTTCTTCAAGCCCGGCCAGGAAGGCGTGGGTGACGAACGGATTGCGGCCGTCGTGCAAAGCATCCCAGTCGGTGGCGGGAATGGCCTGCAGGGAGTCGAGGAGGCGAGGGGAAGGCATGGAAGCAAGGATAGGGCAGGTGGATCACGAACGGTGATGGCGGAACCAGATTGGTTTGTTCCGGCAGGGGATGAGAAAAGTTTGAAATTTCCATGCGTGTGCGCCGCGTGCCGAATCACTGGCGCCTGGATCGGCAGTGTGGCGGGGCGCTGCATGGGTGGCGCTTATCCCGGCACATGGAGAGATCAACAATGAATGGATTGAAGCTTGCGGTTGCTGTGGTCGCGTGCGGCTTGGCCTTCTCGTCAACCGCATCGGATGTTGTATCCGATCTGCAGCCTGCGGAGACCGTAGATGCTGGCGTTTACGCAGAAGTCGCCGCATTTCTGCAGCGGGAAGTGGGTTCCCAGTTGGCGCGTCACTTGCAAGACCAGGGCAGGTTGCGGCAAGTAACTGTGAGTGTGGTGGTCGACTCGCGAAAGCGCCGGATGATCGTCGATTTTGGGCCCGGCTACCTTCCAGGTGCTGACCAGAACTATGGCGAGCTCTTCCTCATACCATTGGCCGGTGATCTTCGGCGCTACGCGGACCAGGCGGGCCTGGAAATACTGGATGTGCAATTCCTCTTTCAAGGGAGGCCAATGGAGGCTCATTTTCCAGAAGATCATCCTGCACCCCGCGCGCCGAAATCTCGATCAACCCATGCACAGGCCTTGGTCTCCGCAAGTCACGGATACATTGCATTGCACCCCAGCAGGACGTGGGAGTTTCAGCGCCCAGCCCCGCTTGGTCTGCAGGAGGATGTGTTGAGCCCGGGATACGGTGACGAGTTGCAGAGCCTGCTGGAGCAGCGGAGTAGCCTGGTTGTGCATCGTGCCCGCAGTCGTTCTAGTGAGCCGCATCCGGAGTCGACCCATCCTTGGGAACATATGTCTTCCAGATACCACCTCAAGGCGATCCTTCCTGAACGTGCCGATATCTGGAATGAGCTGCCAAACAGCCCCGATAGCAATCGTGAAGTGAAGGAGGACATTCGCGCTCGCCCCAATTATGCAAATCATCTTGGTGTGGATGTGATGCTGAGTCTGCACACAAACGGAAGCGATGCCTCCAGTGTCCGCGGGGCCGAGGTCTATCACCACCGTGCCAAGCCCGAGGACAAGGCGTTGGGCGACAGCATCTTGTGCGGCATGAGGGAACTCATCCATGCCCAGCCCGGATACGAAAGCTTTCCCGTGCGAGCTGAGTCTGTCCCAGAAGGGCATGGCGAGAATCGCATTGGCAGGATGCCCTCGGTGATCGTCGAAACCGCCTATCACTCCAATCCGGAAGATGTGGCTGCTCTACTGGATCCAGTCTTCCGCACGGCCTCGATGAAAGGCGTCGAGAAGGGCTATCGCCTGTGGGCACAGGGTAAGGCTTGTGAGCCTCTCGCTGGGCAATCCATTGTAGATGTCGACATCCCATCTGGGGAATCGCGCGAGGTGGATGTCGCGTTCGCAGGTCATCCGCAGTTCCCGATCAGTTTGGTCACGAGCAATACCCTGTGTCCTCCGGGCTGGGGCTGCAACGGAAGAACCGTGGTGATCGATTCGCCAGACCAGCCCAGCCGGATGAGACTCAGCTGTGGTCGCAACAGCGTGGGAACGCTTGGTTGGGAAACGCATGTGGTGGATGCCGACGGGGTCAAGACCCAGCCGGTACCTCACACCGTTCGTTGCGTTGCCGTGGGCAGTCCTGACGTGAGCGCCTTGGCCCGAAACGTTGCTGGCTTGGGGCAGTAAACGAAAAGGCCGGCGCTTTCGCGCCGGCCTTTGTCTTGCATGGTTCAGTCGAGCATGGTCCAGTCGAGCATGGCTCGACTCTACAAAATCGTGGTCAGCTGGCCTTGCCCTGTGCGTCCAGGTAGCGTTCGGCGTCCAGCGCGGCCATGCAGCCGAAGCCGGCCGAGGTGATCGCCTGGCGGTAGTGCTGATCGGCCACGTCGCCGGCGGCGAACACGCCTTCCACCGAGGTCTGGGTGGCGTTGCCGCCCAGGCCCGAGCGGATTTCCAGGTAGCCGTTGTTCATGGCCAGCTGGCCGTCGAACAGCTGGGTGTTCGGGTGGTGGCCGATGGCCACGAAGAAGCCGTGGGCGTCGATGTCGCGGGTGCTGCCGTCCAGGGTCGACTTCACGCGCACGCCGGTCACGCCGGCGTCGTTGCCCAGCACTTCTTCCACCTGGTGGTGCCAGACGGTTTCGATCTTGCCGGCGGCGACCTTGGCGAACAGCTTGTCCTGCATGATCTTTTCCGCCTTCAGGGTGTCGCGGCGGTGCACCAGGTAGACCTTGCGGGCGATGTTGGACAGGTACAGGGCCTCTTCCACGGCTGTGTTGCCGCCGCCGACCACCACCACGTCCTGGTCGCGGTAGAAGAAGCCGTCGCAGGTGGCGCAGGCGGACACGCCGCGGCCCTTGAAGGTTTCCTCGGTCGGAATGCCCAGGTACTTGGCGGTGGCGCCAGTGGAGATGATCAGCGCGTCGCAGGTGTACTCGTGGCTGTCACCGATCAGCTTGAACGGGCGCTGCGACAGGTCGGCCGTATGGATATGGTCGAAGATGACCTCGGTCTCGAAGCGCTCGGCGTGGGCCTGCATGCGCGCCATCAAGTCCGGGCCCATCAAGCCGTGGGCGTCGCCCGGCCAGTTGTCCACTTCGGTGGTGGTCATCAGCTGGCCACCCTGCTGCAGGCCGGTGATGACCACCGGCTTCAGGTTGGCGCGGGCGGCATAGACCGCGGCGGTCCAACCGGCCGGGCCGGAACCGAGGATGACGAGGCGCTGATGGCGGGAGGGCAGGCTGGTGCTCATGTAGACTCGCGAAAAGGTAGATGGGACAAGGCGCGGCTGCGGTTTGCGCGGCAACCTTGGCTGGTCATAGAGTGGCGGCTGGGGCAGGGCGATTCAAGCCGATGAACAGAACGCGGTCGCCCACGGGCGGATTGACGCCGTTCTGGCGCCCGTTCGGCTGCGGTGACTGAAAACTGACGCCGTGTCGTTTATTATCAACCACTAACAGCGCATTCCAAAGGTATGGTCTAAGGTGGCGAAGCAGGTGCCCGAACGCTCCAAGTCCGACGACAGCAAGGCGTCGCGTCGCACGGCGGCCGCGGCAACGACCGACAATCCACGGCGCCAGCGCCTGTGGCGCGACCTGGGGCTGATCGCGATCGCTCCGGCGCTGCTGTACCTGGCCGCCAGTCTCTTTACCTATTCAGCCAGTGATCCCGGTTGGTCGCACACCGGCAGCGTGGTCGCGCCGGTGCACAACATGGGCGGCCGTGCCGGCGCCTGGATCGCCGATGTGCTGCTGCAGCTGTTCGGCTACATCGCCTTCCTGCTGCCGGTGGTGCTGGGCGCCCTGTCGTGGATCGCGATGTTCGGGCTCAAGCGCGAAGCCAAGGGCGACAACGACCTGGACCCGGCCTTGCGCCTGGTGGGCCTGGTCGGCTTCCTGATTGCCGGCACCGGCTTCCTGCACGTGCGCCTGTTCAGTGGTGATGTGTCCAGCGCCGGCGGCATCCTCGGCAAGCTGGTGGGCAATTCGCTCACCGTGGGCTTCGGCGCGCTGGGCGCCAATCTGTTCGTACTGGTGCTGCTGCTGGCCTCGATCACCCTGGCCACCGGCCTGTCGTGGTTTGCGGTGATGGAAAAGATCGGCCGCGGCGTGATGTCGCTGGCGCCGCTGCTGGAGCGCAAGAAGGAGCAGGCTACCGAATGGAAGCAGACCCGCGCCCTGCGTGAGGAGCGCCAGGAAGTGCGCAAGGCCGATGCCGAAGTGCGCGCCAAGCGCGAGCCGGTGAAGATCGAGCCGCGCCCGGAGCCGGTGATCGAGAAGAGCGACCGGGCCAAGCGCGACAACCAGATTCCGATGTTCCGTGGCGTCAACGGCGACGGCTCGGACCTGCCGCCGCTGGCGCTGCTGGATGACCCCAAGCCGCAGCCCAAGGGCTACGACGAGGAAACGCTGGAAACCCTGTCGCGGCAGATCGAGTTCAAGCTGAAGGACTTCCGCATCGATGCGCAGGTGGTCGGCGCCTATCCGGGCCCGGTCATCACCCGCTTCGAGATCGAGCCGGCGCCGGGCATCAAGGTCAGTCAGATCAGCTCGCTGGACAAGGACATCGCCCGCGGCCTGTCGGTGAAGTCGGTGCGTGTGGTCGACGTGATTCCGGGCAAGTCGGTGATCGGCCTGGAAATCCCCAACGTCACCCGCGAAATGATCTTCCTGTCCGAGCTGCTGCGCTCGAAGGAATACGACAAGGCCGCCAGCGTGCTGACCCTGGCGCTGGGCAAGGACATCGCCGGCCGGCCCACCGTGGCCGACCTGGCGCGCATGCCGCACCTGCTGGTGGCCGGTACCACCGGCTCGGGCAAGTCGGTGGCGGTCAACGCCATGGTGCTCAGCCTGCTGTACAAGGGCTCGCCGAAAGACCTGCGCATGCTGATGATCGACCCGAAGATGCTGGAACTGAGCGTCTACCAGGGCATTCCGCACCTGCTGGCGCCGGTGGTCACCGACATGAAGGAGGCCGCCAACGGCCTGCGCTGGTGCGTGGCCGAAATGGAGCGCCGCTACAAGCTGATGAGCGCGGTGGGCGTGCGCAACCTGGCTGGCTTCAACAAGAAGGTGAAGGACGCCGAGGACGCCGGCCAGCCGCTGATGGACCCGCTGTTCAAGCCCAACCCGGAACTGGGCGAGGCGCCGCGCCCACTGGAAACCCTGCCGTTCATCGTCATCTTCATCGACGAATTCGCCGACATGATGATGATCGTCGGCAAGAAGGTGGAAGAGCTGATCGCCCGCCTGGCACAGAAGGCGCGTGCGGCCGGCATCCACCTGATCCTGGCTACCCAGCGCCCTTCGGTGGACGTGATCACCGGCCTGATCAAGGCCAACATCCCCACCCGCATTGCCTTCCAGGTCAGCTCGAAGATCGATTCGCGCACCATCCTGGACCAGTCCGGTGCCGAAACCCTGCTGGGCCACGGCGACATGCTGTACCTGCCGCCGGGCACCGCCATGCCCGAGCGCGTGCACGGTGCGTTCGTGTCCGACGACGAAGTGCACCGCGTGGTCGAGCACCTGAAGGCGATGGGCCCGGCCGACTACATCGACGGCGTGCTGGACGAAGTGCAGACCCTGGGCGATGGCGTGGTGGTGGGTGCCACCGGCCTGCCGGAAACCAGCGCGGCCGGCGACGAATCCGACCCGCTGTACGACGAGGCTCTGCGCGTTGTGACCGAAACCCGCCGCGCCTCCATTTCCGGTGTTCAGCGGCGCCTGAAGATCGGCTACAACCGCGCGGCACGCCTGATCGAGGCCATGGAAGCGGCCGGTGTGGTCAGCGCGCCCGAACACAACGGCGACCGCACGGTGCTGGCACCGCCGCCGCCGAAGTAAGCCCCGCCACCGCCACCACGTCCAAGGAACCGACGCATGCATCGACTTCTTCCCCGCGTGCTGGCGCTGGCCTGCGCGCTGGCGGTTGGCCCCGCGCTGGCTGACGCCGGCGTGCCGCAGCCGGCGCCGCCGTCCACCAGCAGCGATGCCGAGGCCAGCAACAACTTCAGCTTCGTGCGCTATCGCGCCGATTACCAGGTGCGCGCCGACGCCGGCAACATCCAGACCGAAACCTACGAAATCCTGCTCAAGACCAAGGCGGCGGTGGAGCAATTCAGCCAGGTGCGGCTGAGCTACAGCGAGAAGATGGAAACGCTGGAGGTGGTGAGCGCCTACACGCTCACCGCCGACGGCCAGCGCCGCGACGTGCCGGCCGACCGCATCTATACCCAGGAAAGCTATTCCAGCGCCGCGGCCGCCATGTACGCCGACCGCAAGGTGCGGGTGATCGTCTTCCCCAACCTGGCGCCAGGCACGCGGTTGTTCTACCAGGTGCGGCGCACCCAGCTGACCCCGTATTTCCCGGGCTACTTCGGGCTGTGGGAAACCTTCAATGTGTTCACCCAGTACGACGATGCCGAAGTGACCCTGAGCGCGCCGGCCAACCTGCCCATGTACGTCGACAGCCGTGGCGTGCAGGGCAGCGACCGCCCCCAGGTGAAGAGCGGCCAGGCGCAGTGGCGCTGGCGCTACCAGCGGCGCGAACCGATGCAGGCGCAGAACTGGTCGGCGGCGGTGTGGGAGTTTGGCCCGAACATCATGGCCAGCACCTACAAGGACTGGGCGCAGATGGGCCGTGCGTACCAGCTGAAGGCGGGGGAGGCGGCACAGGTGACCCCGCAGATCCAGGCGCTGGCCGATGAAGTGACCGCCGGCATCAGCGACCGCAAGGCGCAGGCCGATGCGCTGTACCGCTGGGTGGCGCAGAACATCCGCTACGTGGCGGTCTACCTGGGCAACGGTGGGCTGGAGCCGAACAGCGCGCAGAGCATCCTGGACAACCACTATGGCGACTGCAAGGACCATGTGGCGATTCTGGAAGCGTTGCTGGCGGCCAAGGGCATTGCCAGCTCGCCGGTGCTGATCGGCGCCGGTGGCGGGCCCACGCTGCCCAAGATTCCCGTACTGGGCCGCTTCAATCACGCCATCACCTACGTGCCCGAGTTCGATCTGTACCTGGATTCGACCAGCGCCTGGGCGCGTTTTGGCCAGTTGCCCGATGGTGATCTGGGCGCGCCGGTACTGCACACGCGTAACGCCAGCGTGGCGCGCACCCCGGCCAACGACCCGCAGCGCAATGCCACGGTGATGGACGTGCGCTTCACCTTCGATGCGCAGGGCAACCTGCGTGGCGAAACCGTGCCGCAGCTGGGCGACAACGCCGAGATCGGCATGCGCGCGCAGTTCGCCCAGCTCAATGCGCAGAACCGCGCACGGGCGGAAGAATCGATCATGGCCGCGTCCGGTTTCGATGGCCGCGGGCAGTTGCAGCTGCTGGGCGTACCGGTCGATCTGACCCGGCCGTTCGGCTACCGCATGGCGTTCCAGGCTGAGGACTACGTCGACTTCGCCGTGGCCGGCGGCATGGCCGTGCCCGATCCGCCCGGGGGTGAGTCGGTGCGCGGGCTGTACGCAAGCGCTTCAGCGCCGGACAACCAGACCCCGTTCTACTGCAATGCCAGCCTGCGCGAGGAAACCTACCGCCTGCAGTTCCCGGACAACGCGCCGATCATCGCCATTCCGGCCAGCCAGCGCTTCACCAATGCGGCCGGCGACTACCGGGTGGACTGGAGCCGCAACGGCCAGGAAGTGACCGTGCACCACCGCCTGCAGCAGAACGCGGTGCGTGGCCCGCAGGCGCTGTGCCAGCCGCGGGACTATGCCGCGTTCCGGGCGCTGTACCGGGAAGTGCGCCGTGGCTTCCGTGGTCAGGTGCTGTACGGCAGATTGCCAACCGGCGGCAACTGAATCGCCGATGCACGCGCGGGGCGGCATAATGTCGCCCTGATCGCTCATTCATCTTTGTCCGGGCACACTGGCACCCAACTTTCCTGGCGCACGCGCCCACAGGATTCCCGCATGAACATCCGCTTCCGTCGTTTCCTTGCCACCACCACCCTGGCCGTGGCCTGCGCCGCCGCCGGCAGCGCCTGGGCCGGCGCCCGCGATGACCTGAAAACCTTCACCAGCGGCCTGAAGGGCCTGGATGGGCAGTTCAGCCAGCAGGTGTTCGACAGCCGCGGCAAGGTGAAGGAATCGACCAGTGGCCGGGTTGCGCTGTCGGCGCCGCGCCTGTTCCGCTGGGAATATGTGCGCCCGCACGAACAGCTGATCGTGGCCGACGGCAAGAAGGTCTGGATGTACGAGCCGGACCTGGAGCAGGCCACCGTGCGCGAGCAGGGCAAGGAAGAGCAGAACAGCCCGCTGACCGCACTGATCAACCCGGCCCTGCTGGAACAGCAGTACGACCTGAGCGAAGAAGCGGCCAAGCGTGACGGCCTGCAGTGGCTGTCGCTGTCGCCCAAGCGCGATACCGAAGCCAGCTTCCAGTACGCCGCACTGGGCTTCAACGCGCAGGGCCTGGCGAAGATGGAAATCACCGATGCCGTCGGCCAGCGCACCGTGATCACCTTCAGCGGCTGGAAGCGCAACCCCGGCTTTGCCGCCGGCACCTTCAGCTTCACCCCGCCGAAGGGCACCGACGTCATCGGCGATTGAGGCCGCAACCGCTCTGGTAGGTGCCAACCTTGGTTGGCACGCTCTCGCGGTACAATACCCCGGTGCCAAGACATCGTTCCACTTCCTTCCCCGGCCCCGATCTGCTGAGCGTTGATCGGGATCATCTGCGCCCGCTGGCCGAGCGCATGCGCCCGCGCACCCTCGACGAAATGGTCGGGCAGAAGCGCCTGCTGGCGCCGGAAAGCGCGCTGCGCCGCGCGGTCGAATCCGGTCGCGTGCATTCGATGATCCTGTGGGGCCCGCCCGGCTGCGGCAAGACCACACTGTCGTTGCTGCTGGCCGAATACTCCGACGCCGAATTCCGCGCCATCTCTGCCGTGCTTTCTGGCCTGCCCGAAGTGCGTCAGGTGCTGGCCGAGGCCGCGCAGCGTTTTGCCGAAGGCCGACGCACCGTGCTGTTCGTGGACGAAGTGCATCGCTTCAACAAGGCGCAGCAGGATGCCTTCCTGCCGCACATCGAGCGCGGAACCATCCTGTTCGTCGGCGCCACCACCGAAAATCCCTCGTTCGAACTGAACTCCGCGCTGCTGTCGCGCTGCCGCGTGCACGTGCTGGAGGCAGTGTCGCCCACGGATATTGTCGAGGCGCTGGAACGAGCACTCGGGGACCGCGAGCGCGGCCTGGGCGAGGAGCGCATCGAGGTCGCCCCCGAGCTGCTGCTGGAAATCGCTACCGCCGCCGACGGTGACGTGCGCCGTGCGCTGACCCTGCTGGAAATCGCCGCCGAGCTGGCGGGCGGGGAGGGGGGGCGCATCACCCCGCAGACCCTGACCCAGGTGCTGGCCGACCGCACCCGCCGCTTCGACAAAGGCGGCGAGCAGTTCTACGACCAGATCTCGGCGCTGCACAAGTCGGTACGCAGTTCCAACCCCGATGCCGCGCTGTACTGGTTGACCCGCATGCTCGATGGCGGCTGCGATCCGTCCTACCTGGCGCGCCGCCTGACCCGCATGGCCATCGAAGATATCGGCCTGGCCGACCCGCGCGCACAGAGCATGGCGCTGGAAGCCTGGGACATCTACGAGCGGCTGGGCAGCCCGGAAGGCGAGCTCGCCTTCGCGCAGCTGGTGCTGTACCTGGCCAGCACCGCCAAATCGAACGCCGGCTATGCGGCCTTCAACCAGGCCAAGGCCGATGTGCGCGAGAGCGGCACCGAAGAAGTGCCGCTGCACCTGCGCAATGCACCGACCAAGCTGATGAAGGAGCTGGGTTACGGCGCCGAGTACCAGTATGACCACGATGCCGAGGGCGGCATCGCCCTGGACCAGACCGGCTTCCCCGATGCGATGGGCGAACGGGTGTACTACAACCCGGTGCCGCGCGGGCTGGAAATCAAGCTGAAGGAAAAGCTGGACCGGTTGCGCGCTGAGCGCGAAGCAGCCAGGGCCGCAAAGCGTCTGTAGAGTCGAGCTTGCTCGACTGCCGGATTGAAAGCAGTCGAGCAAGCTCGACTCTACAAACGCCAATCGCCCTTGCCTCGCTTGATGGTGATCGGCACGCCCAGCTCCTTCTCCAGTTCAGCCGCCGCGGCCTGGAAGCGCGCATACGCCGCGTCATCCGCCGCGTCCACCAGAATCCGCCCGTTCACCGCATCGGTACCGATGCCGTGCGCGCCGGGGAACCGCGCGGCCAGCAAACCGCTGGCGACAGCGGCGTTCAGGTCTTCAGTCGCGTAACGACTGCCTGAAACGAACTCGACCGTCACCTCGCCGCGCGGCCATTGCATGCTGCGCGTCCGGTAACGGGTGTCGCCCTTCAGCAGTACCACCACCTTCAGTGGGTTACAGGAAATGCGGCGGCCGGCGTAGCGCCCGGGCAGGGCCACGCGCAGTCGCGCGGTAACGCCGGCCAGCTCCCGTTCCAGGGCAGCCTGGTCGGGGCAGGGGGTGATGTCGACATCGCTGAAGTCCACGCCAGCGCGCTGGCTGGGGGAGCAGCCGACCGCGCCCAATGCAGCGGCGCAGGCAACGGCAGGGGCGAGCCATCGCAGAACAGGCAGTAAAGTGGTTGAGCTAGCGCGCATGCCGGCAGTATGCACACAGGGTGGCCACACGCGCGCGTGATACACAGCGTGACGTTTGATCTACGTGATAAGCATTCGCATCTAGGATAGACTGCGGTCCCTTGATGAAGAGGCGGCCAGGCCCGCCGCATCCGTCACCCATGATGTTTTCCGTACGCTCCGTCGGCTGTCTGGCCGCCCTGATGATGGGGGTCCTGATGGTCGCTCCCTACGCCCATGCACAGCAGCGCAACCCGCAGCAGCTGATGGGCCGCACCGTGTTGGACGAACCTGCGTCCAGCTACCGCTTCGAACGTTTCGTGATCGACAGCCCCGACCAGCAGCGCCGCTGGCGGGTGAACGTGGCGATTCCGGCCAAGGCGGACAAGACCCCCGCGCCGGTGCTGTACGCCCTGGACGGCAATGCGGTAGCGATGGTGCTGGACCAGCCGCTGCTGGCCGAGCTGGCCGCCAGCAAGGCGCCGCCGGTGCTGGTGATGATCGGTTATGACAACGAGCTGCGCATCGATTCGCCGTCGCGCACCCGCGATTACACCGCCTGGATCGATCGGGCCGACGACGAGGCCGGCACCACCCAGGCCACCGGTGGCGGCGCCGCCGCGTTCCTGGATGTGATCGAACGCCGCATCAAGCCGGAAGTCGAGCGCCGCGCGAAGATCGACCCGCAGCAACAGGCGCTGTGGGGCCACTCGCTGGGCGGGCTGTTCGTGCTAAACACGCTGTACACCCGCCCGGCGGCCTTCCAGTACTTCCTGGCCGCCAGCCCGTCGCTGTGGTGGGCGCAGGGCGCTGCGCTGGGCGATCCGGAACAGCAGTTCGTGCAGAACGTGCACGGCCAGCCGGCCAAGGTCTGGTTGATGCTGGGCGGTGCCGAGCGCGTGGGTGACCGCGGCAAGCGTGATATGAACAACCCGCGCGTGGTCGCGCACCTGCGCCGCATTGGCGGTGCCACCCCGGATGCGGCCCTGCAGCTGTCCACGCGCCTGGCCAAGGTGCCGGCGCTGCAGGTGCAGTACCGCGAGTTCCCGGGGCTGGGCCATGGCCCGATGCTGCCGGCCTCGTTCCATGCCGCTCTGCATGAACTCTACGGCGTGGCCGATCGCAGCGAAGCGGACGGCAAGGTGCCGGCCGAGGCGAACGCCACCGAATGACAACCGCGCACGGCCAACCCGTGCGACCCCACTACCCAGGCTTGGCTGTCGATGTGCAGCGGCCCAGGCAACCGATGAATCCCGCGCCACGCGGCGCGGCCTACGTGTGCAAGGAGCCTTCCATGTCGTCCCGTTCTTCCTTCCGTCTCACTTCCCTGGCCGCCGGCCTGTTGCTGGCCGTTACTGCATCGGCGCAGCCGGTGTTCGACCAGCCGGCCAACGCGACCTTCAAGGGCCAGGTGGTCTCGCGTGGCGAAAACGTGGTGCCGGGCAGCACCGCCGATGTCACCGGCCGCGGCTTCGTGCCCGGCCAGCAGATCAGCCTGGTGCGCGGCGATACCGTGCTGAACAGCCAGCCGGTGGTGGTTGATGCCGATGGCAACTTCAAGACCCAGCTGGCCATCCCGGCCGATGCGGCGCCGGGCACCCACCCGGTGGTGGTGCGCGCCAGCCAGCCGGCGGCCGCCACCGTGCTGAAGCTGCGCATCTCGCCGCAGCTGCCGCTGTCGGGCCAGCAGCAGTTCGCCACCCAGTCCAACAAGCTGGTGCCGGGCCTGTACCAGTCGGCCTACAGCGCCGCCAGCAACGCGGTGTTCGTTACCTCGGCCGTGGGCCGCCCGCCGGTTACCCAGTCGCAGCTGCTGAAGCTGGACCCCAAGAGCCTGAAGGTGACCAAGGCGATCACCCCGGCTCAGGTGCCGGGCAGCACCAATGGCGCGGTCTATGCGGTGTACGGGGTGGGCGTGGATGACACCAACGGCAACGTGTGGGTCACCAACACCCGCCAGAACACCGTGGCCGTCTACCGCCAGAAGGATCTGTCGCTGGTCCACCAGTTCCCGGTCGATGCCGTGCCGCATGCGCGCGACGTGGTGGTCGATGGCACCCACGGCAAGGTGTTCGCTTCGGCAACGGGCGAAGACCACCTGTCGGTGTTCGACGCCAAGACCCTGAAGCCGCTGGAATCGATCACGCTGGAATCGGGCGTGGACGAGGGCAAGTTCACCCCGATGAGCCTGGTGCTGGATGAAAAGGCCGGCAAGCTGTTCACCGTCAGCATCGGCACCCCGGAAGCGGCGGTGATCGACGTGGCCAGTGGCAAGGTGGACAAGGTGATCGACCTGGGCAATTCCATCAGCGCTTCGGGCGTGGCCTTCGATGCGCAGCAGAACCGCCTGTACGTCGCGTCGCAGGGCACCGACAACCTGCTGATCGTCGATGTGGCCAGCGGCAAGGTGGTGCACGACGTGCCGGTCGGCGCCGGTGCGCTGAACGTCGCGTTCGATGACAAGAGCGGCCTGGCCTACGTCACCAATCGTGGTGCCGGTACGGTTACCGCGGTCAACCGTGATGGCAAGATCGTCGGCAACCTGGATGGCGGTACGCTGCCCAACCACGTGCGCGCCGACGGCAAGGGCAATGTGTTTGCCGTGAACAAGTCGCGTGGCGCCGAAGACCCCAAGGGTGACCGCATCACCCGCATCAGCCTGCGCCAGCCGTAACCCCCGCGCCGGGCGAGGGCAGTGCCTTCGCCCGGCCAGCAAGGAGAATTCGCATGAACTTCGCTTCCCATCTGCGCCTGTGTGCGCTCCCGTTGGCCGTTTCGCTGGCGCTGGCCGCCTGCGGTGGCAGTACGCCGCCCAGCGCGAGCGATGCCGCTGCGCCGGCCGCCGGGTCTGCCGCTGCTTCGGCAGGCGCTGCGCAGGAACTGCCGGCAGGCTGGCAGCGCGTGGCCGGCGTGGATGTGCCGACCCTGCTGGACCAGAAGGCCGCACTGCCGACCACGGTGGCCAGTGATGACGGCGCGCAGGTGGAAGTGAAGGATGCCAGTCGGATCATTGCCGGCGGTGATGACGTGATTGCGGTGCTGGAGGCACTGGGCGCTGGCAAGCAGGTGTTTGCCGCGCCCACCAACACCACCACCCAGGCCGGCCTGGCCGCGCCGCATCAGTTCCTGTTCAACCGCACCACCGGCGTGGAAGGCGTACTGAGCCTGCAGGGCTCGCTGTTCCTGGGCAACAGCCTGCGGCGCCACACCGAGCTTTCGAAAAAGCTGCGTGAAGTGGGCGAGCCGGCCGTGGTGGTGGACGATCTGCAGCCGGCACCGGACAAGGTGCGCAAGATCGCGGCGGCGATCGGTCTTGCCGATGCCGGGCAGACCCTGGCCACCCAGGTGCAGCGCCAGCTGGATGAGGCCGCCGGGATCGGCAAGGGCCTGTCCCATGCGCCGCGCGTGATTCACGTATCGGCCACTGGCGCGGGCGGCCTGCCCACGGTGGCAGGTGCCGACAGCGCCTCGGCGCAGCTGATCGCGTTGGCCGGCGGCGTGAACATCGGCACCGAGGCCGGGGTGAAGAACTATTCGCAGTTGAGCAACGAGGGTGTGGTGGCCGCGGCACCGGAGGTGATTCTGGTGACCGAGCACGACCTGCAGCAGTTCGGCGGTGCTGATGGCCTGTGGAAGGCCTATCCGACCCTGAAGCAGACCCCGGCCGGCGCCGCCAACCGGGTCTGGGTGCTGCCGGATGTGCAGCTGAAGTACACCAGCGTGGGCTCGGGTGCGGGCGCGCTGGCGCTGGCCAAGGCCTTTGCGGCGCTGCCGCCGGCATGAGCCCTGCGGATCGGCGCCGCCGTCGCGGGCGGGTGATGTTGCTGGTCGCGTTGCTGGCACTGCTGGGGGCAGTGCTGGCGTCGTTCGCCGTGGGCCCGCTGCGGCTGCCGCCGCTGGAGGTACTGCAGGCGCTGGGGGTGAAGTTGGGCCTGGTCGATCCGCAGGCTGTCAGCAGCCGCGATCTGGCGGTGGTGTGGCAGCTGCGCATTCCGCGCGCTCTGCTGGGGGCGATGGTGGGCGCTGCGCTGGCCATGGCCGGTGCCAGTCTGCAGGGGTTGTTCGGCAACCCGCTGGCGGACCCTGGCATCGTCGGCGTCAGCCAGGGCGCGGCGCTGGGTGCGGTGGCGGCCATCGTGCTGGGCGCGGCCGGTGCCGCCGGCTGGCTGGTGCCGGTGGCGGCCTTCGGAGGTGGCGCTGCGGCCATCGGCCTGACCTATGCGCTGGCACGCCCTGGCAAGGGCACGGGCAATGCCACGCTGCTGCTGGTGGGCATTGCGATGGCCGCGTTCTGTTCGGCGCTGATCGGATTCCTGACCTATATCGCCAGCGAAAGCGAGCTGCAGTCGCTGGTGTTCTGGCAGATGGGTTCGCTGGCACGCGCCAACTGGTCGGACGTGGCAGCGGTGCTGCCGCTGTTTGCCATTGGTGTGTTCGCGCTGCTGCGCCTGGCCACACCGCTGGACATGCTGGCCTTGGGTGAGCGCCAGGCGCAGCATCTGGGCCTGGACGTGGCGCGCACGCGCCGCCGTCTGGTGGCCTTCAGTGCATTGCTGGTGGGCGCGGCGGTGGCATTTGCCGGCTCGATCAGTTTCGTTGGCCTGGTGGTGCCGCACGTGGCGCGCCTGCTGGTGGGCCCGGGGCATCGCTGGCTGCTGCCGGTATCGGGCGTGCTGGGCGCGCTGCTGATCGTGGTGGCCGACACCGCCGCGCGTACGCTGGACCCGCCGGCGGAGATTCCGCTGGGGCTGTTCTCGGCCGCGCTCGGCGCGCCGTTCTTCCTGTGGCTGGTACTGCAGCAGCGCCGCAAGGTGGCTGCATGAGCGCCCTGCTGAGCCTGCGCGATGTGGTGGTGCGCCGCCAGCAGCGCGAGATCCTGCACGGCATCACCCTGGAGTTCGCGCCAGGCACGGTCACTGCCCTGTTGGGGCCCAATGGGGCGGGCAAATCCACCTTGCTGGCGGTGGCTGCAGGCGATCTGCGCGCCGATGTCGGCGACGTGGCGCTGAACGGCCGTGCGCTTCACGCGTACAAGGCCGGGCCGCTGGCGCGCGAGCGCGCGGTGATGCCGCAGGAACACGGCGTGCGCTTCGCCTTCAGCGTGGAAGAAGTGGTGGCGATGGGGCGCCTGCCGCATCCGCCCGATCCGGCCGTGGACGATGCGCGCGTGGAAGCCTCCATTGATGCGGCCGAGCTGCAGGCACTGCGCCTGCGCGAAGTGCAGCAGTTGTCCGGCGGCGAATCGGCGCGCACCACCTTTGCCCGCGTGCTGGCGCAGGACACGCCGTTGTTGCTGCTGGACGAGCCCACCGCAGCCCTCGACCTGCGCCACCAGGAACGTACCCTGCGCAGCGTGCGCGCCTGCGCCGAAGCTGGAGCGTGCGTGATCGTGGTGCTGCACGATCTGAATCTCGCGGCCGGTTACGCCGACCGCATCGTGCTGCTGGAACAGGGCAGGGTGGCCGCCGATGGCACGCCCTCGCAGGTGCTGACCGAGGCCAACCTGCAGCGCGTATATCAGCAGGACGTGGTGGTGCTGCAGCACCCAAAGCGTGGCGTGCCGCTGGTAGTAGTGACCTGACCCCAAGCTCGGCCCCAGGGTCGAAATTCGGACAAGTTGCATGGACCTGCGCGTTGGGCCGATGGAATCCTGTGCAGCCCGTTTCCCACCGGCCTGCCACCATGAAGCTGCTTCGCGTGACCGCCACTACGGTCTGCATGCTGGCGTCCGCAGGGTGCGTGCAGCACTCCGCCCCTGAGCGCGCAGCTGACACGGTCTGCCGAAGTCGTCTTGCGCTGCACGCGGACACCTGTGTGGAGAAAGCCGTGGCATCGTTGAAGCGGATTGTGCAGGCACGCGAGAGGCGCTTCTATCGGCGTGATGACTGCAGTTTCAAGGCGACCCGATCGTCTGAGCCTTCCATCTCATTCTTTTCGGTGTTCTTGAATCCGCTTAAGTATCCGCCTGACCGGCTTTCCGGTGGTACCGCCGTTGTCCGCATGCAGGTCGACGCTGCGGGCACGCTTCGATCCGTCGAGGTTGCCCAGTCCAGTGGTGACCCGGCGCAGGATGCGGCTGCCGCAGAGACTGTGTGGAATTGGTGCTACGTACCCGCACAGCGTGACGGAATCGATGAAGGCGGATTCGTTGAACATCGTTTCGACTTCGATCCTCCGGACTGAGTACTGGATGGCTGGGGTCACATCCTTTCGCCCAGCGAAAGGCTCTGACCCCAAGCAGCAAAGCTTCCGTTTGCGCCGCGACGTATCCTTGGCGGTTCGTTTTTCTTCAACGGAATGACCCCCCATGAAAGCTCTCTTCGCACGTACCGCACTTGTCGCTTCGCTGTTTGCTTCGGCGTGCGCAGCCAATGCAGCCACGACCTCGGTGTCGTTGAGCACGGCGGCCGACCAGGCCACCTCGATCGAGACGCGCAGCGCCAAGGGCAAGGGCGCCACGCCTGATCTGTTCACCACGCACTACTACGTGGGCGGTGAGATGATGATGGCGTGGGCCGACCAGCAGGTGCTGGTGCTGTGCAGGAAGTCTGCGTATCTGAAGCTGCCGGGCATGAAGCCTGCTGCCAGCGAACTGCCGCTGGAGCAGCGACAGATGATCGGCGCACAGGCCATGATGGCCGGCTACACCAGCTATGCGGCCATTGCCGAGATGGTGGACGGCTCGATTGCCGTGGCCGACGATGGCAGCGAAGTGCGCCGCCAGGCCGAGCGCCCGTGGGCCTACGGCACCGAGCGCTACGATGTGATCAGCCAGCGCATGCCGAATGGCGCCTTGCGGGTGCGCGCGGTGAAGACCGCTACGGTGAATACGGCCAAGCGCTCCAAGCCCGGCGATAGCTTCAGCACTGACGCAGACCAGGATGCACGCCTGAGCGAACTGGGCGCTGTTGGCAGCTGGACCGAAGTCACCTTCCACACCACCCCGCGCCGCGGCGAAGTCGATCCGGCGTACTCGCTGAAGGGCTGGGTGTCGGTGACCGGCGACAACGCGGCGACCGTGGGTGATGCGCGGCGGATCAACGGCTGCGAGTGACCGGCCGTTGCTGGGGTCAGAGCCCTTGGCGTGGCCAAGGGATCTGACCCCGCGCGCCCCACCACGCCTCATTGTTCCATGAATGCGTGCAATAGCCCCTTGCGCGCCAGATTGGCAGGTCTAGAATGCGCACCATGAACCGGATGCCGCTCCTGAAGTTTTTCACCCTGACCCGCGCAAGCGCGGAACGGGCGTGTCTGCCTGGAGTGCCACGAAGCCGTTGATGCGGCCATCGTTGGACCATCCACAGAGCGCCCTTCGGGGCGCTCTTTTCGTTTCTGCTTTCTCGCAAGTCGACTAACAGTCGACTCTACCCAGTCGACGCTACCCAGTCGACGCTACCCAGTCGACGCTACCCAGTACCCAAGGAGAACGTGCCATGCACCAGATCGCCGAGACCGACCGCTAGCCGCACGCCCTGTCGCCAACCAGGGTGTGCGGCCCCTGAAGTTGGCTTTGCAGGAACCTATCTCATGAACACCCGGACCCTTTCCCGTCGCCGCAACCTGGGCATCATTGCCCACATCGATGCTGGCAAGACCACGCTGACCGAGCGCCTGCTGTGGAAAAGCGGCGAGATCCATCGCGTCGGCGAAGTGCACGACGGCAATGCGACCACCGACTTTTCGGCGATCGAGCGCGAGCGTGGCATCACCATCGGCGCCGCCGCCGTGCAGGCGCAGTGGGCGCCGCGCGATCTGCCGCCGCACCGGCTCACGCTGATCGACACCCCCGGCCATATCGACTTCGCCATTGAAGTGGAGCGTTCGCTGCGCGTGCTCGACGGTGCCGTTGCCGTGTTCTCGGCCGTGGACGGCGTGCAACCGCAGTCGGAAACCGTGTGGCGCCAGGCGCGCCGGCATGGCGTGCCGTCCATTGCCTTCGTCAACAAGATGGACCGCGTGGGTGCCGACTTCGGGCGGGTGCTTGAGCAGATGCAGGACAAGCTGCAGGCGCGGCCGTGGGCGCTGGGCGTACCGCTGGGCAGCGAAAGCGCGTTCAACGGCTGGGTGGACCTGGTTGATGAGCGCGTGCTGCAGTGGCATGACGATGGCACCACCACCGTTTCGGCGTGGGACGATGCCGCGCGCATGCAATGGCAGGCACATCGCCAGACGTTGATCGAAGCAGTGGCCGACCACGACGACGCGCTGGCCGATGCGTGGCTGGACGGTCGCGCCATCGATGCAGAGCTGCTGCGCGCTGCGCTGCGCCGGGCCACCCTGGCCGGCGCAGGGGTGCCGGTGCTGGCCGGTGCCGCGTTCAAGGACAAGGGCATCGAGACGCTGCTGGATGCGGTGGTCGACTACCTGCCTTCGCCAGTGGATCGCCCCGCGGTCACGGCCGTGAGCGAGCACGGTGACGTCGTGCTGCCGCCGGACCCGGACGGTCCGCTGGCGGGCCTGCTGTTCAAGATCACCCACCAGCAGCACGGCGCGCTCAGCTTCGTGCGGCTGTACTCGGGCACCTTGAAGGTGGGCGATGCCGTGGCCAGCTCGCAGCACCCGCAGGGGCGGCGTGTCAGCCGCCTGGTGCGGGTACAGGCCGACCAGACCCACGACATCGAACAGGCCGTGGCCGGCGACATCGTGGCGGTGCTGGGCTGGAAGGATGCGGTCAGCGGTGAAACGCTGAGCAGCCGGGCACGCCCGCTGCAACTGGAAAACATCCAGGCGCAGGCACCGGTACTGGCGTGGCGGTTGAGCCCGGCGCGGGCGGCGGACCTGATCCGCATCGCGCAGGGCCTGGCCAGCCTGGCCCAGGAAGACCCGTCGTTCCGTGTGGAAACGGATCGCGACAGTGGTGAAACCCTGGTCTGGGGCATGGGCGAGCTGCACCTGGAAGTGATGGTCGAGCGCCTGCGCAGCGAATGGAAGGTGGACGTGGGCGTGGGATCGCCGCGCGTGGCCTACCAGGAAACGCCAATCAAGGCCGTTTCCGGTGTGGTGGGCCGGGTGTCCAAGCAGACCGGCGGGCAGGGTCAGTTCGCCCACGTGGTGCTGGACGTTACGCCGCGCGAGGATGGCGAGGTGGTCTTCAACGACCGCATCGTCGGTGGCGTGGTGCCGCGCGGCTTCATCGCCGCGGTGGAAAAGGGTGTACGTGCGGCGCTGTCCGATGGCCCGCAGGGTTACCCTGTGGTGGGTATCGAGGTGACCCTGGTCGATGGCGAAACCCATGCCAAGGACTCCTCGGAACTGGCCTTCCATCGCGCCGGGCTGGAAGCGGTGCGGGCGGCACTGGCTGGCAGCGGCACCCAGGTGCTGGAGCCGGTGATGGAAGTGACGGTGCATTCGCCGTCGGCATCGGTGGGCGACGTGGTGGGCGATCTGAATCGCCGCCACGGCCGCATCGCCCGCATCGACGACCAGGACGGTCGTGCCGAGGTGAGTGGGTTTGCACCGCTGGCCAACCTGGTGGGGTACACCACCGCGCTGCGCTCGCTCAGCCAGGGGCGGGCCAGCAGCGAAGCGCACCTGCACGGGTATGAGCCGGTGCGCGCCGCATAGCCGGCAAGGCAGGGGAGTCCGTTCGCGGGCTCCCCTTTTTGTTGGGGGCGGAAGGGGCGATGGGCGTCTCATCCACGCCATGCGTGGATGCGGTGTCCTACCTGCTGCAACGCAACAAAGGTGCAGAAAAAGCTGGATTAAAGTGATGCCTCACGATAAATTGCGCACCCCCTGTTGAATTACCGCCGATCGCACCCACCATGCGTGATGACAATGACCCCGGAACCCTGGAGTTGACCCTGCCGCGCAAGCGCGGTCGGCCGCCCAAGTTCGGGTATGCCATGAGCGATGCACAGCGGGCGGCGCGCTACCGCGCACGCAGGGCAGGGCAGGCCAACCACGCCGATGTGCGCTCGTGCAGCGACATGGTGCTGCTGGACAAGATCCGCGCGGCCGTCAGTGCCCGCGACACCGAACTGGCTGGCTTCCTGGTCCACGTGCTGTGGCAGCGCTACCCGCTGCAGTTGAAATAATTCGTGGTCGGGGTGGCCGTGGCCACCCAGCTTGTTGATAATGCGGGGTTCAGGTTGTTCCCGCTGGCGCGCCCGGGATGGCAGGCGCGCATGATCGACATGGTTTTACGATGACCACTACCAGCGACACCACCACCGAAGCTGCACCGAGCAGCGCGCCCCTGTTCTACACCCGTCCGGTGCCGCTGCAGGCCGACAAGCATGCCGACGTGCGCATCCTGCCGGGCAAGCTCGAATTTGCTGCCAGCAGCAACTCCATCCCGCTGGTGCTGGGCGAATTCTCGCTGGCGCTGCACCACTTCCCGATCCTGTTCGCCGGCCCCAGCGCGGTGCCGATGGCAGCGGTGGGCATCACCACCGACAACCTGTTCATCACTGATGGGCTGTGGGCCGATGAGACCTACATTCCGGCCTACCTGCGCCGCCACCCCTTCATCTTCATCGACACCGGCGAAGGCAACGACTTCCTGCTGGGCATCGACGAAGACAGCGCCCGCATCGCCCGCGGTGGCGAGGAAGGCCAGCCGCTGTTTGCCGATGGCAAAGCCACCGAGCTGGTGCAGCAGGCGCTGGAATTCTGCGGTCAATTCACCCGCGAACACGACCAGACCCAGGCCTTCTCCAAGGCGCTGGTGGACAACAACCTGCTGGTGGAGCGCAATGCCAACGTGCGCCTGCCCGATGGCCGCGAATTCAACCTCAATGGCTTCTTCGTGGTGGATGTCGAGAAGTTCATCGCACTGCCCGACGCGACCGTGGTCGAATGGCACCGCAACGGCTGGCTGGCACTGATTCACCAGCACCTGATGTCGCTGGGCCGCTTCAACGATCTGACCCGTCGCCAGATTGCGCGCAGCGCCGCCTGATTCAGAGCGGCGGCACGGCCCCGGTAACGCTGGGGTCGTGTACGCCGCGTAGTTGATCGACCAGCTGCAATGCAGCACCCCAATTGGGCGTTCGTTCGCGCCCGTGCTGGGCCAGTGTTGCGGCCTTCGCCGCCAGTTCGTGCAGGCCCTGCATCTGTAACGCACCATGCAACCGGTGCGCATGGTGCGCCAGTGCCACGCCATCGCCAGCACGCACCGCACTTTCTGCTGCCACATGTTCGCGCCGCAGATCCTCGGCAATCTCTGCCGTCAGCGCGCTCCTGTCATGCGCCGCCGGTTCGGCCGTTGCATCGCCACGGCCCAGCGCCTGCAGCAACGCATCCAGCTGCAGCGGCTTGCTGAGTACGCCATCGAAGCCAGCCTGCAGGCAGCGCTGCCGGTGCGTGGGCCCGGTGTGGGCCGACAGCGCCAGGATTCGCGGCGTGCCGTTTTTGGCCGTACTGGCCTGGCGTAGCTGCGGCGCCAGCGCGTAGCCGTTGCTGTGCCCCAGCTCGATGTCCAGCAGGATGACCGCGTGCTGCGCGGTCGCCTGGCGCAACAGGGCCGCGCCAGCGCTGGACACTTCATGCACGGTCGCGCCGTGCTTGCGAAGCTGCGCGGCCAGTACCCGGCGCGACAGCGTGTGGTCTTCCACCAGCAGCATATCCAGGCCTGCCAGCAGCGGCGTGGCCGCGGCCGTTGGCGCGGCCGGTGCCTGGGCATCCGGCAACGGGATGACCGTGACCGGGAGGCGCAGGCTGAATCGACTGCCGCGGCCCTGCACACTGTGCGCGTCCAGCGTACCGCCCATCGATGCTGCCAGCTCGCGGCAGATCGACAGCCCCAAGCCACTGCCACCGCGCGCCTGTCCCTCGTCGCCGGGCTGGAAGGGCTGGAACAGCAGCGCCATCTGCGCCGGCGCAATGCCGATGCCGCTGTCGATCACATCCACCAGCAACTGCGCGGCGTCTGCGTCAGCCAGCAACTGCGCGCGCAGCTCGATGCCGCCGGCATCGGTGAACTTGATGGCATTGCCCAGCAGGTTGTCCAGCAACTGCCGCAGGCAGTCTGCGTCCAGTTCCAGCCACGGCAGCGGCTGTGGCGATACATCCAGATGCAGGGTCAATCCCTTGCGCTGGGCTTCAGGGGCAATGGCCTGCAGTGCCTGGCTGGCGATAGTGGCCGCGTCGCAGGGCCGCGGGCTGGGCTGGAACGTGCCGGCTGCCAGGCGCGAGAAGTCCAGTGCGCGATTCAGTCGCCCGCGAAGTTCCAGTGTCGCGCGATTGGCCGCGCTCACCAGGTCGCGCGCACTGGCGGGCAGCTGCAACTGCCGCAGCAGATCCAGTGCCGACATTACCAGGTGCGCCGAATTGCGCACTTCGTGACTGAGCATGCCCACCGCACGCGCCTGCGACTGCGAGCGCTGGCGCCAACGCCCGGCCAGCCGGCGACGCAGCCACAGCCCGCCCACGACCAGTGCGACCGCGGGCAGCAGTACCGCCGAACCGCGCACGCCCGCCTGTGCCAGTGCGTCCGCAATCGACCGGGGCAGCGTCTGCATGGCCCAGCGATGGCCAAGCGCGGCGTGTTCTTCCAGGGTGATCCTGTCCAGGCCTTGTTCCACCCGATCCAGCAGCGCCCGTTCGTCAGCGTGGGCCAGCAGATGCAGCTGTTGCGGAAATCCCGAGCGGATCGGCTGCAGTTTCAGGCCCTCGTTGAAATGCCGGCGCAGGATCGGGCGCAGCGAGGCTTCCATGCCGATGGCCGCGTCAGCCGCACCGGCCTCCACCGCGGCCAGCGCGGCGTAGACATTCGGGACCGCCAGCACGCGGACATCGCAGGCGTGCTGTGCCAGCCAGCCGGGGTAGGCGCCACCCTGCACGGCGGCCAGCACCACCGCATCCAGCCCGTCGGCATCGCGCGGCAGGCGCGTTCCGTTGCGCCCGGCCAGGGCCGTCATTGCGCCGGGGAAGCTGCGCCGACCGGTCTGCAATGCGCAGGAGGTGGCGTGATCAAGCGCGCTGCCCTGCACCAGGATCAGGTCGGCCTCGCGGCTGCAAAGGGCCAGCAGGGCCTCGCGCAGGCTGTCGTAGGGCGTGTCGACGAAGGTCAGCCCCGAGTGGCGCGCCACCAGCTCGGCGTAGCCGTGGGCGATGGTAGGCAGCACCGGACGACTGCCCGGGGCGTCAGGGAAGGGGCGTAGGGTGGGGTAGGTGGCCACGCGCACCTGGCGGTCATCGCCCCATTGCCACAACTGCGTATCGCCGGCGGAAGCGCAGGGCAGCAGGGACAGTGCGGCCGCCATCGCAACACTGCGCCAGGGTGTGGGCGTACAGCTCATAAGGCCTCCAGTTCGCGGCGCATGGCAAAGATCTCCGCGTCGTTGCGCAGCCCCAGCTTGCGCAGCGCTGCGACTTTCTGGGTGCTGATGGTCTTGACGCTGCGGTGCCGGTACTGCGCGATCTGCGAAACGGTGTAGCCCGCCAGCAGCAGGCGCATCACTTCGCGCTCGTTGCGACTCAGCTCATCCTGCCCCGGCAGTCGCCGGCATGCGGCGGGGATGCGATAGAGCCCCTGCGACACACGCACCACCGCGTCGGCCAGTTCGCTCAGGGGTTCCGATTTGCCGACATAACCATTGATGCCAGCCGCCAGCAGGTGACTGATCGCCGCGGCAGAGGCCTGTCCGGCGAAGGCGAGCAACGGGGTGCGTGGTGCGTGCTCGCGCAGATGTTCCACCAGTGCCGTTCCGCTCAGATCGCCGGGCGCCAGACTGAGGTCGATGATGCCCACGTCGACCCGCTCCTGCTGCAGCGTCTGTGCAAAGCAGGCGCTTGCGGAGTGGCTGGCCACGATCTGGAAGCGGAAATTGGTACCCAGGTAGAGCGCGGTGCCGCGACGGACGACATCGTGGTCGTCCAGCAGTGCCAGACGCAGGCGGCGCGGTGCAGGGAATCCGTTCATGCGCGGGAGGTGATCGGCGCCGCTGGGGCGTGGCGCCCATTCTGGCGCTGCACGTCACGCCAGCCTCGAATTCGTTCGAATTTTACGATTATTCCTATTTGTTGCAGCGCGTCGCTTTTAACCTAAGCGCTGCGGAGGCGTATACGTTGCGTTGGGGTTTCGGCCATGAAGGTGCTGCGCGCCCGGCACATTATCGTGACGCGTCACGACGGAACGAGCGGGCGCATGCGAGGGTAGGGCAGAGACCTGCCTATCGCCATCGGCCAATAGCAGATAACCACTGGGCATTTCTGCATTGAGGCGCGAGCGGGGTTAATGAATGTGCAATGTCTGGCGCGTCGCTTGCGGCGCGTAGGCAGCGCTTCCCCCACTACCCGTACCGAAACACGATGACGACAGCTCGTTCTTCACTGCGCCCGCGTCTGCTGGCGTTGGCGGTGGCGCTTGCCACCGCGTCTCCCGCGCTGCATGCGCAGTCCACCACCGGCGCGATTGCCGGCCAGGCGCCGCCTTCCACGCAGCGCATCTTCGTTCGCAGTGACACCGGCCTCAGCCGCGAAGTGGCGGTCGATGCACGCGGGCGCTTCAGTGTCGGCCAGCTGCCGCTGGGCCGTTATTCGGTGGAAGCGCGCGATGCCGAGGGCAAGGTACTGGAATCCCGCCAGGACGTGGCGCTGACCGTGGGCGCCAGCACGGAAGTGTCCTTTGCCGGCGTCACCCGCCTGGACGGCGTGCAGGTCAGCGCCGATCGTGCCGCCGCGTCGATCGATGTCAGCAGCGTGGATTCGCGCACCGTCATCACCGCCGAGCAGCTGCAGCGGCTGCCGCTGGGGCGTTCGGCCGAGGCCATCGCCCAGCTGGCGCCCGGGGTAATCGGCAACAGCGGCAACGGCAGCTATGCCGGCCCGACCGGCGCACAGCTGGTGAGCTTTGGCGGCTCGTCGGCCGCAGAAAACGCGTACTACATCAACGGCTTCAACACGACCGATCCCTTGCGCGGCTTGGGCGGCCTGACCCTGCCGTACGGCAGCATCGACCAGCAGGAAATCTACACCGGCGGCTACAGCGCCAAGTACGGCCGCTCCGATGGCGGCGTGATCAACGCCGTCGGCAAGCGCGGCACCAATGATTGGCACTTCGGTGGCCAGGTGACGTGGGAGCCGGCCTCTGCGCGATCGGACAAGGGCGATGTGCGCTACCCGGGCGACGGCGCGCTGTACGCGCCCGAGAGCAAGGACCGCGAGTGGGTGACCACGCAGAGCGTGTATGCCGGCGGCCCGCTGATCGAAGACCGGCTGTTTTTCTTCGGCTCCTACGAACTGGAGCGCCGCGAGGGCACCGACGTGAAGAACGTCGAGGCCACCAATTCCTATTCAAAGTACGAATACAGCCGGCCGCGCTGGTACGCCAAGCTGGACTGGAACATCACCGACAACCACCTGCTGGAACTGACCGGTGCGTCCAGCCGCAACGTGTTCCGCGGCGACATCTTCGCCTACGACTACGACACGCTGAGCCGGGGCGAGCAGCGCGGCAAGGAAGACACCACCAAGACCGGCGGCGACCTGTGGACAGCCAAGTACACCGGCTACCTGACCGACCGGTTGACGGTGAGCGCGCAGTACGGCGAAATGAACACCGATGACTACATCGGCAATCCCGCCTACGACGGCAGCCTGACCTACATCAGCAGCGCATCGCTGCAGAACCCGGCCATCACCGGCGGCACGCCCATCACCAATGCGCAGACCACGTCGCTGCTGGTGAACCCGGACCGTGGCAACCGCAGCAACAACCTGCGGCTGGATGCGAACTATGTCTGGGGCAACCACAGCATCACCGTCGGTATCGACAACCAGAACGCGCGCGCACTGAATCGTGGCTCAGTGGCATCGGCCGACGGCTACTACTGGATCTACGGCCAGTCCAACCCGAACGTGCCGATCAACACGGGCCTGGGCGTGCCGGCCACCGGCGGCATCCGCAATGGCGAAGATGGCTACTACGTGCGCCAGTACATCTACAGCGCGCTGGCCTCGGTGCGCGCCTCGCAGCGGGCGCAGTACATCGAAGACAACTGGCAGGTGACCGATCGCCTGCTGTTGAACCTGGGCCTGCGCCTGGACCAGTTCACCAACTTCAACCGCGATGGCGACGCGTACATCAAGCAGACCAGCGGGCAGTGGGCGCCACGCCTGGGCTTCAGCTGGGACGTGGGTGGGGACGGGCGCTTCAAGGTGTTCGGCAACGTGGGCCGCTACTACCTGGCGCTACCACTGAACCCAGCCTTCAATGCCGCCGGCGCCACCCTGGCAACGTCCACCTATTACACATACGGAGGCATCGACAGCAACGGCTACCCGACCGATCTGACCGCGTTCTCTGGCGCGGTGTCGTCCAACAACAACTACGGCCTGCTGCCGGATGCAAAGACGGTGGCCACCTCGGGTATCGAGCCGTCCTACCAGGACGAGTTCATCCTTGGCTTCAGCAAGGCACTGGGCCAGAACTGGGTGTACGGCGCCAAGGCCACGTACCGCGTGCTGCGCAGCGGGGTGGATGATTACTGCGATATCGACGCCGTGCTGGGCAAGGCCAGCAGCCTGGGTTACAACGTGACCAAGGACAGCAACCCGGTCAGCTGCTGGCTGATCAATCCGGGCCGGGCGAACACGTTCAACCTGGTCGATACCAGCGGCAATTACGTATATGTGCCGCTCAGCAATGCGGAAATGGGCTTCCCGCGTTTCAAGCGCAACTACTACGCGGTGAACCTGTCGCTGGAGCACCCGTTTGATGGCCGCTGGTACGCCCGCGCCGATTACACCTGGTCGCGCAGCTATGGCACCACCGAAGGCCAGTTGCTGTCGGGCATCGGCCAGACCGCGGTGTCCACCACGCAGGCCTGGGATTACGCGCAATTGATGGAGCACACCAACGGCCCGCAGAGCAACGACCACACCCACCAGATCAAGCTGCACGGCTACTACCAGATCACGCCGGAATGGCTGGTGTCGGCCAACATCAAGGCGCTTTCGGGCACGCCGTTCAGTGCGCTGGGTTCCTACGGGCCGAATTTCGAAGATCCGTCTGGCTACGGCATTGCCTACCACTTCTACAACGGCCAGCCGGCACCTCCCGGCAGCCAGGGCCGCCTGCCGTGGCTGAAGCAGCTGGATCTGGGCGTTTCCTACCGTCCTGCGGCTGCAGATGGCCGGCTGGGCTTCAATCTGGACGTTTTCAACGTGTTCAACAGCCAGACGGCGCTGTGGAAATCGCCGTATTCGGAGCTGGACCCCGGACAGCCGGACCCGCTGTATGGCGCGGCGACGGTACGACAGGCGCCGCGATCGCTGCGGGTCAGCGTGAGCTACGACTACTGACCCGGGGGCAGGGTGGGCCGGGGAGGGAGCCCCTGCCCGGGTGGCCGGGGGGGGGGGGGGGGGGGGGGGGGGCGGGCGGGGGGGCGCCCCCCCACGCCG